>QMOE01000008.1 GCA_003648125.1 Chloroflexota bacterium | reverse complement strand
TGTGCGGGTTGTGCGCGGCCCGCTGCCCGGCAGAGGAAGCCCAGTACAATATCGCCATCCTGGCCCGCCGCCTCTATGGTCGCTACCTGGCCCCCCGGTCCCAACACCTGCGGAAGCGGCTGGGGGAGCTGGAAGCCGGCAAATTCGACACCGAGTTGGCAGAGTTGAAAAAACTCGACAAAGAAGAATTGGTCACGCGGTACAAGGCGCGGGACATTGAACCCAAGTAAGGAGTGATAAAATGAGCGGTTATCCGCCTGAGATGCAAGCATCTATCCGCCAGGTCGAGGCCACCCGCACCCGGCGGTTGGGTGAAACACATCCTTCAATGTCGCTGGAAGAACGGGAGCGCGTGCTCGACGCCTTCCACCCCGACTATATCAAGGAAAAAATGCGCGCCATCCGCGTGGGCGTCAGCAAGGGACAACGTATGCCGGTAGAGTTGGCCGACATCGTCGAAGGTCGCCCACGCATCAGCCCCGATTTCGACCTGAGCAATCCATTTGCCGAAAGCGACGTCCTGATCATCGGCGGAGGGGGCGCCGGGACCTCGGCTGCGCTCCTGGCCCAAGAGAGCGGAGCCAAGGTCATCCAGGTGACCAAGTTACGCTTTGGCGACGCCAACACGATGATGGCCCAGGGCGGCATCCAGGCCGCAGACCGAGCAGAGGACAGCCCTGCCATCCACTATCTGGATGTGATCGGCGGCGGTCACTTTACCAACGTGCCGGAATTGGTCGAAGCGCTGGTGATGGACGCACCCGTCGTCATCAAATGGCTGGAAGACCTGGGAATGATGTTCGACAAAGAGCCGGACGGGACGATGATAGAGCGGCACGGCGGCGGCACCAGCCGCAAGCGCATGCACTCGGCCCGCGACTATTCCGGCGCAGAGATTATGCGCACGCTGCGGGACGAGGCGCGCAACCGGGAAGAAGACATCCGCGTGATCGAGTTTGCCCCCGCTATCGAGTTGGTGTTGGACAATAAAGGGCAGGCCATCGGCGCGGTGACGATGAACCTGGAGACCAGGGCCTATCACTACATCAAAGCCAAAGCGGTGGTGATGGCAACCGGCGGCGGCGGGCGGCTGCACTATCAGGGCTTTCCCACTACCAACCACTATGGCGCGACCGCCGACGGCATCATCATGGCCTATCGCGCCGGCGCGCCGCTGGGGTACCTGGAATCTATGCAGTACCACCCTACCGGGGCGGCTTTCCCGGAACAAATCGTGGGACTGCTGGTGACGGAGAAGGTGCGCGGGCTGGGCGCGCAACCAGTCAACAAGCACGGCGAGCAGTTCGTCTACCCGCTGGAGCCTCGGGACGTCGAGGCGGCATCCTTCATCCGCGAGTGCCGGGAACGAGAAAACGGCATCGTCACTGCCACCGGGCAGCCGGCCGTGTGGCTGGATTCGCCCATGATCGAAATCATCCAGGGGCCAGGGGCGATCCAAAAGAACCTGCCGGCGATGGTACGTCAGTTCGGGCGCTTTGACATTGACATCGCCAAAGAACCGATGCTGGTCTACCCCACGCTGCACTATCAGAATGGCGGCGTCCAATTGAAGGCCGATTGCTCAACCGAGATCCCCGGCCTATTCATCGCCGGGGAGGTGAGCGGCGGCGTGCACGGCCACAATCGGCTGATGGGCAACAGTCTGCTAGAGATCACCGTCTTTGGACGGCGCGCGGGGCGCTCGGCGGCGGCTTACGCGCAGCAAGCAACAATCGGCACGCCCACGCTGGCGCACCTGGACACCTGGAACCGTGAGTTGGAGGAAGCAGGGGTGGACACGGGTGTGATCTCGCCCATCCTGCTGCCAGATTACACAAGGCGGGAATAAACAGCTACTGCAAACATACCTGGTTCAAGGAGGTCTAAAATGTACCCCCAGTACCCCCCACAACAACCCGTCTACTACGGTTCGCAATACAGCGGTTGTCTCAAGTTCATCTTGTACGCCATCTCGTTCTTGATACCGCTGGCAGGCGTGATCATCGGCGTGGTATTTCTCTCGCGCCCCGATCCCGAGTCCAAGAGCCTGGGACAGACTTGCCTGATACTTGGCGTCATCTCGTTCGTGCTGTCCTGTTGCCTGGCTATGGTGTTTGGAGTCGGACCTATGTTCATCATACCTTTCCTGGACACGAATTACTAAACCAGCCACTGCCATTCGCCAGCAATTCCCGTTATGGGTGAAAAGTCAGATCGTAGCCGCGATTTCGCAATCGCGGCTACAAAACGGGAATTGCTGGTCATTCGCCTGTTTCCAGGCCTGACAAAAACTAGGAGAATTCATCTATGCCAGTTCACAAACAAGAACCGGTCAGCGCCGTGATGGTCGTCGGCGGCGGCGTGGGAGGGATGCGCGCAGCGGTTGACCTGGCCGAGGCCGGCTTAAAGACCTACCTGGTAGAGAACATGCCTTGGTTGGGTGGCCGAGTGGCGCAACTGGGATACATGTTCCCCACCCACGACTGCGTCCTTTGCCGAGGCACGTCTGACCACGGGTACGGCTGCACACGACCGTCTATATCACCGGCACTTTTGGACCACAACCTGCACCCCAACATCGAGATTCTCAATAACACTGACCTGATTAATCTATCGGGATATGCCGGGGACTTTACGGTGACGTTGCGCCATCGTCCCACACACGTAGACCCCAAACGATGCATCAACTGCGGATTGTGTGAGGGCGTCTGCCCGGTGTCGCTGCCCAGCCCATTCCAACTGGGTCTCTCGGCCCGCAAGGCGGTCTACAAGATGGCGCCGCGCGCGCTGCCGGATACCTACGTCGTGGACAAGGTGCCGCGCTGCGAGACCTGCCGCCGCTGCGAGAGCATCTGCCCCACCGGCGCGATCAACCTGGACGAGCAGGAATCCGAGTACGACGTCCACATCAGCGCCATCATTCTCTCGTTAGGCTACGAGATTTCTGACCCATCCGAATACGAGGAACTTGGGTTTGGCCGCTTCCCGAACGTCATCCACTCGATGCAGTATGAGCGGCTGGCCAGCCGCTCTGGGCCAACAGAGGGAATTGTGAAACGTCCCTCCGACGGCAAGCTGCCACAGCGCATCGCCTGGCTCCAGTGCGTCGGCTCGCGAGACGAGAAACACCCCTATTGCTCCTCCATCTGCTGCATGTACGCCACAAAAGAAGCCATGCTGGCCAAACAGCGCATTGAGGACGTCCACTGCCAGGTCTTTATGATGGACGAGCGGGCATTTGGCAAAGAATTCAACGCCTACTACGAGCAAGCGCAAAAGCAATACGGGGTAGAGTACACCCGCTGCCGCATCTCGATAGTCAGAGAAGACCCAGAAACGCACGACTTGATTCTGCGCTATCCAGACAGTAACGGCGAGTTCATGGAGAATCCCTTCGACATGGTGGTGCTCTCGGTAGGAGCATTGCCACCCAACGGCTCCCGTGACCTGGCAAACGTGCTGGGGATCGAGTTGAACCCCTATGGCTTTTGCACTACCGACAAATTCGCTCCCCTCGAGACGAGCAAGTCCGGCATCTATGTCTGCGGGACGTTCGCCTCGCCCAAGGAAATCGCAGAGACAATTCTGGACGCCAGCGGCGCAGCCGGTGACGTGATGCGCTTGCTCTCCGGCAAGATCGGTACGCCGACCTACAGCCGGGAATGCCCGTTTCTCTCCGAACCAAACAGCCTCCCCCCTGAGCGGTCAGTAGAGGGACAAGAGCCGCGCGTGGGCGTCTTTGTGTGCCGCTGCTATCCGAGCATCGCGGGAACAATAGATACGGATGATCTAGCGGATTTCTCCGCCGGCCTGCCTGACGTGGTGCATGTCGAGACAACGGATTACGCATGCCTGGAAGAGGGCCAGCAACAAATCAAACAGGCAATCGAAGAACACAATCTGAACCGGGTAGTCGTGGCAGCTTGCAGCCACCGCACCCACGAGCCGCTGTTCCAGCGAGTCGTCCGTCAGGCCGGGTTAAACCCTTACCTGCTGGAAATGGCAAACATCCGCGAGCAATGCGCCTGGCCCCACGTGGACGATCCAGCAGGGGCCACCCGCGCAGCCAAAGAATTGGTGCGGCTAGCAACGGCGCACGCCCGGCTGGCCGAGCCGGTACACAAACAGACGCTTGATCCGGTAAGACGGGCGCTAGTGATCGGCGGCGGCGTCTCCGGCATGACCGCCGCACTGGACATCGCCGACACTGGGTACGACGTCACGCTGGTGGAACGAACCGCCGGGCTAGGCGGCAACCTGCAACACATCTACTATGTCGCCGAAGGGGATAACCCCCAGCGGTTGCTGCGCGACCTGGTCAACCGAACACTGGGTCACCAGCGCATTGACATTCTCATCAACTCGGAGGTCGTCGCCAACGAAGGCAGCCTGGGATTGTTTCGCTCTACGGTGCGTACTCCAACCGGCACGGTGGAAATTGAACACGGGGCAACCATCCTGGCTACAGGCGGACAAGAATGGCAAGGGGACATATATCTGCTCGGCCACGACAAACGAGTCATCACCTCCAGCGAACTGGAGGAGATCGTCGCCCATCGCCCCGAACAAATCGTGGATTTGGATGAGGTCCTGTTTATCCAATGTGTGCGGCCACCCGGGGGCTTGGACTATTGTAGCCGTACCTGCTGCACCAACACGATGAAGAACGCTATCCGTATCAAGCTGCTCAACCCCAACTGCCGGGTAGTCGTTCTCTACAAAGACATCATCACCTACGGCTTTCGAGAAGCATTCTACACCGAGGCGCGGCAGCGCGGCGTCATTTTCGTCCGCTACGACGACGACCACATGCCGCAGGTCACAAACGACGACCAGGGAAACCTCCAGATCGTGGCCTGGGAACCTTCGCTGAAACAAGAGATCGTGTTACACCCCGACCTGCTGTCGCTGAGTATGATGATCAGGCCCTCCGACGGCACTGAGAAACTGGCCCAAATTATGGATGTGCCGCTATCCGACGAGGGGTTCTTTATGGAGGCCCATCTCAAAATGCGCCCGATGGACATGGCGCGGGAGGGAATTTTCATCTGTGGCATGGCCCACTATCCCAAGTTCATCGAAGAGTGCATCACTAACGCACAAGCTGCCGCAGCCCGCGCCATCACGATTCTCTCCACACCACAGATGTACATCGGTGGCATCATCTCGGTGGTAGATCAGGACAAGTGTGTAGGCTGCCTGACCTGCGTGCGTGTCTGCCCGTTCGGCATTCCCAAAGTGCGCTACTCGGACACCGGCGTGGGAGGGATCAAGGGAGCAGCGTATATTGACCCGGCGCTGTGTACTGGATGCGGCACCTGCTCGGCCGAATGTCCGGCCAAAGCGATTCAGTTGGTCGCCTATCGAGACGATCAGATTATGAAACTGCCACTGGGAACCTGGGCAGTAGGGGCGTAGGGGCTACCTGGAGAGGAATATCAATGACAGAGCAGAGCAACAACGGATTCGAGCCTGAAATCACGGTTTTTACGTGCATTTACTGTGCGGATATGGCGATTGATACGGCCGGCGCGCTGCGCATCAAATACCCGGCCAGCATCAAACTCGTCAAGCTGCCGTGCACCGGCAAGACAGATGTGCGCTACCTGCTGGAAGCGTTCGAGCAAGGAGCCGACGGAGTCTGCATCGTGGGCTGCCCCATCGGGAACTGCCACCACGTCCACGGGAACAAACATGCAATGGCGCGGGTAAAGTATACCAAGCAATTGTTGGACAAGATCGGGTTGGGTAGCGGGCGGCTGGAGATGTACTTTGTCTCCGGCGGGATGGGAGAGACGTTCGCCAACGCGGTGCGAGAAATGACAGAGCGGCTGCGGGCGTTGGGGCCAAACCCACTGAAAACCAGGTAACGCTCACCAAACTGCCAAGGGAAAGAAAAGACATGGAAGAAGATAGCGTCAAGCGCAAAGGCCCCATCGGCGCAGTTCTGGTCATCGGCGGAGGGATCGCCGGCATGCAAGCGTCGCTCGAGTTGGCCGAGGCCGGGTACAAGGCTTACCTGGTTGATAAAAAACCGGCCATCGGCGGCCACATGGCGCAACTGGACAAGACCTTTCCCACCAACGATTGCGCTATGTGCACCATCAGCCCCAAGTTGGTAGACACAGGCCGCCATCGCAACATCGAACTGCTGATGGATAGCGACGTGCTGAGCGTGAACGGGGAAGCCGGAAACTTTACCGCTCGCGTGCGCACCCGTCCACGCTATATTGACCTGGACAAATGTACCGGCTGCGGCGACTGCGCCGAGGCCTGCCCTGTGATCATCCCCAATCACTTTGAAGAGAGGCTGGCGGAGCAGCGCGCGGCTTACAAGCTCTATCCCCAGGCAGTACCCAACGCCTACGCCATCGAAAAACGGGGCATCGCTCCCTGCCGCGACGCCTGCCCCGCCGGTCAGCGCGCCCAGGGCTATATCGCCCTCATCCGCGAAGGACGCTACGAGGACGCAATGCGGACCATCAAGGAGGATAATCCCTTCCCCGGCATCTGCGGCCGCATCTGCAACCACCGCTGCGAGGATGCCTGCAATCGCGGCAAATTGGACGAGCCAATCAACATCCGGGCGCTAAAGCGATTCGTCACCGACAAGGTTTACGCCCAACCCCGCGTGCCGCCGGAACCGGTTGTAGGGGCGGGGTTACCCCGCCCCTACCCCGAGCGGGTGGCGATCATCGGGGCCGGCCCCTGCGGGCTGACCGCCGCGCAGGATTTGTGCAAACTGGGATACAAAGTCACCGTATTCGAGGCCCTGCCCGTGGGCGGTGGGATGCTGCGCGTGGGCGTTCCAGAATACCGGCTGCCCGCCGCAATTGTGGATAGGGAAGTGCAAGACATTGTTGACCTGGGGGTTGAGCTGCGGCTGAACACGACGGTGGACAACCTGGACGATCTCTTTGACGCAGGATTCAAGTCAGTGCTCATCGCCGTCGGCGCGCACGAGGGCATCCGCCTGCCCATCCCCGGAGCGGATATGGAAGGGGTGCTGATCAACACCAAGTTCCTGCGCGACGTGCGGCTGGACAACCCGCCAGAGTTGGGAAAGCGCGTAGCCGTCATCGGGGCGGGGGACGTGGCGATGGACGTGGCCCGCACCGCCGTGCGAATGGGGTCAGAAGTACACGTCTACTACCGCCGCACCCGCGAGGAAGCGACCGCCGGCGAGGAAGAGATGCGCCACGCCGAGGAGGAAGGAATCGCCTTCCACTGGCAGGTCACACCGACAGAGGTCATTGGCGACGGAAATGGGCGGATGGGCGGTCTCAAGTGCGTGCGCACGGAGCAAGGTCTGCCCGACGAGACGGGGCGGCGGCGGCCCGTTCAGATCCCCGGCTCCGAGCATTTCGTCCCCTGCGACAATGTCATCTTCTCCGTCGGCCAGCGGGCCGGTCTGGCGTTCATCCCGGAAAGCGCCGGGGTCGGCGTCACCCGCCGGCAGACGGTCGCCATCAACCCCAACACGCTAGCGGCCACCCGGCCGGGCGTCTTTGCCGCCGGCGACGCCACCACCGGAACGTCGTTCGTCATCGAGGCAGTTGCTTCCGGTCACCAGGCGGCCGAGTCCATCCACCGCTACCTGCGGGGAGAGGAACTAGAGCCACCGCCCAAGCCCGAGTTGCCGGTGGTGGAACTGACACAAACCGAGATTCAGGAGCGGGTCACCCTGGGAGAAGTGCAGGTCAAGCCTCGGGTACCGATGGACGAAGAGCCAGTCGCGGAACGGCTGGCGACGTTCGAGGAAGTGGTGACCGGCTACACCGACGAGCAAGCCCAGGCAGAGGCGGCCCGTTGTCTGGCCTGCGGCGTCTGCTCCGAGTGTTTGAGCTGCGTCTACGCCTGCCAGGCCGACGCCATCAATCACGACATGATGGAGAAAATGCAAGATATCCAGGTCGGTGCGGTCATCATGGCCCCCGGCTTTGAGGTCTACGACGCAGAGCAATCACCCGAGTACGGCTGGGGGCGCTACCCCAACGTGGTCACGGCGCTGCAATTCGAGCGACTGATGAGCGCCTCCGGGCCGACCTTTGGTCACGTCCAGCGCCCTTCGGACGGGGAAAAGCCAAAAAAGATCGCCTTCCTGCAATGCGTCGGTTCGCGCGACCAGAACCACGACTATTGCTCGGCGGTCTGCTGTATGTACGCCACCAAAGAAGCCATCATGACCAAGGAGCACGAGCCGGACACCGATATCGCCGTCTTTATGATGGACATGCGGGCCTTTAGCAAAGGGTATTACGAGTACTACCACCGCGCGGAGGAGCGGTACGGCGTCCGCTACATTCGCTCGCGCATCTCGTATGTGCGCGAGACTGAGGCACACAACCTCATCTTGCGGTACGTCGCCCCACCCTCCTCCCCCCCGCAAGCGGAGGACAGCAACATCGTCGAAGAAGAATTCGACATGGTGGTGCTTTCGGTGGGCATGGAGATCCCGGAGAACGTGCGCGAGTTGGCCCGGCGGCTGAACGTGGACGTGGACGAGTATGGATTCTGCCGTACAGACGTGTTCCGGCCACTCGAAACGAGCAGAGAGGGGATATTCGCCGTGGGGCCGTTCCGCGAGCCAAAGGACATTCCCGAATCTATCATCGAGGCCACCGGCGCGGCCGCGGCAGCCGGAGAGGTTTTGTCGCCGGCCCGTTGGACGTGTACGGAGAAAGCGGTATATCCACCCGAACGAGACATCTCGGAGGAAGAGACTCGCGTCGGCGTCTTTGTCTGCCACTGCGGCACAAACATCGGCGGCTATCTCGACGTGCCGGGCGTGGCGGAATATGCGGCCAAGCTACCGGGGGTGGTACACGCCGAGCACAACCTCTACACCTGCTCGCAAGATTCTGTCAAGCGCATCACCGAACAGACGCGGGAACTGGGCCTCAACCGGGTTGTGGTCGCCTCCTGCACGCCGCTGACTCACGAGCAGTTGTTCCAGGATTCTATCCACCAGGCGGGCCTGAACCCCGGCATGTTCCAGATGGCAAATATCCGCAATCAATGTTCCTGGGTACACTCACACGACTGGGATGCAGCGACGAAGAAAGCCCAAGACCTGGTGCGGATGGAAGTGGCGAAAGCGGTGCAGTTGGAACCGCTCTACATGACCGAGGTAACAGTACAGAAAGCAGTCATGGTGATCGGCGGCGGGGCCGCCGGAATGACCGCCGCACTGACGCTGGCCGACCAGGGTTTCCCGGTGCATTTGGTGGAGCGGGCCAGGCGGATGGGCGGCAACCTGTGGAACGTAAAGTACACGTTGGAGACCGGAGAGCGGAGGCCGGAGGGTGAAGGCTCTCGCGAGTTGATATGGCGCGACCCCCAGGAATTTCTGCGCCAGACGCTCGTTCGGGTGAAAAACCACCCAAACATCACCGTGCATCTGCAGAGCGAACTGTTAGAGACCGGCGGCTTTACCGGCAACTTTACCTCGTCGCTGCGCACCCCCAAAGGAGAGATAGAGCTTCGTCACGGGGCGACTATCGTGGCAACGGGCGGCGTGGAATATCGCGGCCCGGAATACGGCTACGGCAGCGACCCGCGCATCCTCACGCAACAAGAGTTCGAGGCGCGGCTGACCGAGGAGGAGAATTTGCCCGACTCGGTGACGATGATCCTGTGCGTCGGGCCGGCGGAGCGGTACTGCTCCCGTATCTGCTGCACCACGGCGATCAAGAATGCGCTGGCGCTCAAAAAGGCCAAACCGGAGGCGCGAGTAACCATCATCTACCACGACATCCGCACGTATGGCTTCAAAGAGCGACTGTACGACGAAGCCCGCCGCCAGGGGGTGATGTTTGTCCAGTACAACTTTGACCGCAAGCCCAACGTCGAGATTGGAGATGCGGGATTAGAGATCACGGTCTGGGAACATTCGCTGGGCCAAGACATTGAGCTGCACCCCGACCTGCTGGTGTTGAGCATGCCGATAGTGCCGTCCGAGGGCGTGAACGAGCTGGCAACGCGGCTCAAGGTACCGGTTGATATGAACGGCTTTTTCCTCGAAGCGCACGTCAAACTGCGCCCGGTGGACTTTAGCAACGACGGCATGTTCATGGCCGGGATGGCCCACTATCCCAAGTTCCTGGACGAGACCATCGCGCAGGCACAGGCGGCCGCGGCTCGCGCGGCTACCATCGTCAGCCGGGACGTGCTCCAGGTCGGCGGCATCGTGGCCCAGGTGGACGCGGAAAAGTGCGTCGGCTGCCTGACCTGCGTGCGCATCTGCCCGTATCACGTGCCGCAGATTCAGGCCGATTTTAGCGGCGTGGGAGGCATCGTCGGCGCGGCGTACATCGAACCGGCCCAATGTCACGGCTGTGGTATCTGCGCCTCCGAGTGCCCGGCCAAAGCGATCCAACTACTCCGCTACCGCGACACGCAAGTAGGGGCCGAGATCGCAGCACTGATAGAGCCGGAAGTGGTGAGGGTGAGTGTATGAGCAATCCAAACTTTGAACCCAAAATTCTCGCCTTCTGTTGCCGTCACTGCGCCTACACCGCCGCCGACCTGGCGGGCGGACTGCGCATCCAATACCCGGCCGGCCTGCGCATCATCGAGGTGCCCTGCTCGGGCCGGGTGGAGGTGACGGAGATACTCCACGCCTTTGAGCGGGGCATAGATGGCGTGATGGTGGCCGGCTGACTGGAGGGCGACTGCCATTACCTGGAAGGTAATATCAACGCCAAGCGCAGGGTCAAATACGTTGCCGACCTACTCGATCAAATTGGATTGGGAGGAGAGCGAATCGCAATGATGAACGTGTCATCGGCGATGGGGCCCCAATTCGCCCAGATGGTAACAGAGATGACAGAAAAAGTACGGGGGCTAGGCCCGAACCCGCTGAACAATGAGAAATGAACAATTCACGTATCACGTTTCACGTCTAAGGAGGTCATTATGATCGTTGGTGAACAAAAACCGCTTGCGGAAATCAGGGAACTGTTGGGTGACGCCAAAAAGGTGCTGGTCGTGGGTTGCGGCACGTGCGTGACCGTCTGCTTCGCTGGCGGGGAGAAAGAAGTTGGTATCCTGTCCTCGGCTCTGCGGATGATGAGCAAACTGGACGGCCATCCCATGGAGGTGGACGAGATCACGGTGCAACGTCAATGCGAGTGGGAGTACATTGACCCACTAGGGGAACGGTTGGAAGAGTACGACGCCATCCTTAGCCTGGGCTGTGGCATCGGCGTCCAGGCGATGAACGAGCGCTTTCCCGATTACCTCACCCTGCCAGGGCTGAACACCACCTTTATGGGCTTGCCGGAGGAACAGGGAGTGTGGGAGGAACGCTGCCAGGCCTGCGGCGATTGTATCCTGGGACTGACCGCCGGCATCTGCCCCATCGCCCGCTGCTCCAAGCAACTGCTCAATGGGCCGTGCGGCGGCTCTCAGAACGGCGTGTGCGAGGTTGACCCAGAAATCCCCTGCGCCTGGCAACTTATCTACGACCGGGCGGTCAAACTGGGCCGGTTGGACCAGTTGCTGGAGATACAACCCCCCAAGAACTGGTCAACCAGCCGCGACGGCGGCCCGCGCAAGATCACGCGCGAGGACCTGATGCTGGCAGAAATAGAGTGAGGTGAAAAATGACAGACGAAAAATTCAAGTCCGGTAGCAACCTGGAAAAAGTCCTGCTGGCGGGTCACTTTGCAGTAACGGGGGAACTGGGGCCGCCGCAGGGCGCCGACCCGGAGGAGATTCTCCACAAAGCGCGTTTGCTAGAGGGCATCGTGGACGCGGTCAACATCACCGATAACCAGACCGCCGTCGTCCGCATGTCCAGCATCGGTTCGGGCGTGCTGGCGATGCGAGCAGGACTGGAACCGACAGTGCAAATGACGTGCCGCGACCGGAACCGGCTGGCGATGCAGGCTGACTTTTTGGGAGCGTATGCCCTGGGCATACGTAATCTGTTATGTCTGACCGGCGACCACCAGAGTTTTGGCAATCACCCCACGGCCAAGAACGTCCACGACCTGGACTCGGTGCAATTGATCCGTATGGTCAAGGACATGCGAGACAAGCACATCTTTCAGTGCGGGGACGAGATCAAGGCAGGGTCGCCGCGTTTCTTCATCGGCGCGGCCATCAATCCCTTTGCCGATCCCTTCGAGTTCCGTCCCTACCGGCTGGCCAAAAAGATCGCCGCCGGGGTGGACTTTATCCAGACCCAGTTGATCTATGACATTCCCCGCTTTCGCGAGTTTATGAAAAAAGTGGTGGACATGGGATTGCACAAAAAGGTCTACATCCTGGCCGGCGTCGGCCCGCTCAAATCGTCGGGGATGGCCCGTTATATGCGGGACAAGGTGCCGGGGATGATCGTGCAGGACGAGTACGTGGATCGCATGGTGGCCGCGCTCAAGGGCATCCCCAAAGAAGAGAAAAAAGCCCGGCGGGCCGCATTGCGTAAAAAGGGAATCGAGATTTGCATCGAGCAGATTCAAGAGATACGCGAGATAGAGGGAGTGGCCGGGATACACATCATGGCCGTCGAGTGGGAAGCGGCAGTGCGGCCCATCGTCGAGGGAGCGGGGTTGCTGCCCCGTCCCACAGTAACGTAGGGGCAACCCTTGCGGTTGCCCAAGCAACCCTTGCGGTTGCCCAAGCAACCCTTGCGGTTGCCCAAGCAACCCTTGCGGTTGCCCAAGCAACCCTCGTGGTTGCCCAAGCGACCCTCGTGGTTGCCCAAGCGACCCTCGTGGTCGCCCGATGGAGTGAAGAATATGACAATAACGTTGAGTACCGATATGGCAACGTTCATCCGCGAGGAATGTGGGGAGAACGTCTACCTGTGCTACCAATGTGAAAAGTGCTCCTCCGGCTGTCCCACCGTCGAGGCAATGCGCTATCGCCCGGCCCAGATGATGCGCCTGGCCCAATTCGGGCTGGAGGACATGCTGGCGACCGATGCCAGTATCTGGCGCTGCCTGGGTTGCGATACCTGCACTGCTCACTGCCCCCACGAACTCAGCGTGCGCCGTCTGGTGGAAGTCATGCGCCAACACGTGATGCAAGAGCGCTACCTGGTCAGCGGCCTGGACAGGTTAGATGGAGACGAAGCGCTACACAAGGGAATACAGGCGCTCGGCGCGATGGGCGAGCGTATCGGCGCGCATTACAACGTCTCCGGCGAGGATAACGCAGCCCGCCTGGCCTGGACCGACAACCTGGAGGAAAAGCCAGAGGGGTTGGTGCAAAATAAAGAGGCCGACCTGGCCTACTTTGTGGGCTGCGTCTCGGCCATGTTCCCCATGAGCTATGGCATCCCGCAGAGTTTTGCCACCGTGTTGAACCGCGCCGATGTACATTTTACCACCCTGGGAGAGGAAGAGCAGTGTTGCGGCTTCCCGCTGCTGATGGGAGGTCAGTTGAAACAGGCGGAAGCGCTGATTCGGCACAACGTGGAGCAAATGCGGGCGCTGGGAATACCAAAAGTGGTGATGACCTGTCCCTCTTGCTACCACATGTGGCATCACACCTATCCCGAAATCATCGGCGAGCCGCTGGGCTTCGAGGTGGTGCATGCCGTCGAGGTACTGAGCGACCTGGTGAGCGCGGGACGGCTAGAATTAAAAGAACCAAAACGAGGAGGCGTGGTCACGTACCACGATCCCTGCGACCTGGGACGCAAGAGCGGTATCTTTGATCCGCCGCGTGAGATTCTGAACCAAGTGCCGGGATACACTTTCGTCGAGATGCAGCAATCAAGGGAGTACGCGCTCTGCTGCGGCGGCGGCGGCGACCTGGAGACGTTCGACCCAGAGCTAGTGCAGCAGGTGTCGGCCCAGCGCATCGCTCAAGCAGCCGAAACGGGGGCCAGTGTGTTGGTCTCGGCATGTCCGCAGTGCGTGCGCACGCTCTCCAAAGCGGCCCGCGCCAACAAAGTGCGCATCCGAGTGATGGATATAACCCAGCTTTTAGAAAAATCATTGGCGTGAGGGAAAGAAATGGCTAAATTGAGCAAAATCGCCATCAGCGGCAAGGGAGGCGTGGGCAAAACCACCCTCGCCGCGCTGCTGGCCCACATCTACACAGAGCAAGGACGAAACGTCATCGCCATTGACGCTGACCCGGCCGGCGGACTGGCCGAGGCGCTGGGATTCCCGCCCGACATAGTCGCTCAGGTGACGCCCATCTCGGAGATGGAAGAACTGATCTATGAGCGCACCGGCGCCAAGCCCGGCACGTCCGGTGGCTTTTTCACCATCAACCCCCGCGTGGACGATATCCCCGACCGGTTCAGCATCTCCCACCAGGGGATTCGCTTCCTGCGGCTGGGAGATATCGAGATCGGTGGCAGCGGCTGTATCTGTCCCGAAAGCGCGCTGCTCAAGGCGCTGGTCACGCACCTGCTGCTCTATCGTGACGAGTTGATGATCCTCGATATGGAAGCCGGGGTAGAGCATCTAGGGCGGGCGACGGCGCGGGCGGTGGACGCCTTCCTGGTCATCCTGGAACCGGGACGGCGCAGCCTGGACACGGCCAGGCGCGTGCGCCAGTTGGCAGCGGACATCGGCATCAACCAAGTTTACGCCGTAGGCAACAAGGTGCGCGGCGAAAGCGATTGGACATTCCTCCAAACCGAGAGTCCTGTGCCCATCTTGGGATACCTCTCTGCCAATCCCGAATTGACCGCAGCCGACATGCACGGGCAGGGCATCTTTGACGCCGCTCCTAAAGCCGCCGAGGAGGCACGAAAAATTATGGAGGCGCTGGAGGCGCTGTGAGACAAATGTCCATAAATGGAAAAAGACCAGGTTTTTTACGGAAAACCTGGCTTTTGGTCTCGCTGCTTCTGTTCTATGCCGTCCCCGCTTACGCCGACGAGATTCCACCCTCGGCCTTTGTGGAGGGGGTGGTCGGTCACCCCCAGGAACACAACCTCAGTTGCGAGTCCCGCTCGGCGACCGACCTGTCCGCCTTTTGGGGAGTGACCTTTACCGAGGACGAGTTCTTCCACCGCCTGCCCAAGTCCGACAACCCCAATCGCGGCTTCCTGGGTGATGTTGACCTGCCAGCGGGCAGTATGCCGCCTGTAGGGTACGGCGTCTACGCGGGGCCGGTCGCGGCCAACCTGCGCAGTTTTGGACTGGATGCGCGAGCCAGGCGAGAATGGAACCTGGACAGCCTGAAAGCGGAACTAGTCGCCGGGAGGCCGGTCATCATCTGGTCAACCTACGATATGCAACTGCCGGGCGTAGAGAATTGGACATCGTCGGACGGCGCGACTTCCGTGATCGTCAAGTGGCAGCATACCTTTGTCGCCATCGGCTACGACGAGACGGGTGTCTATCTGATAGACGCCTACGACGCCGGAACCAAGCACTTTGGCTACGAAACGTTCGACGCTGCCTGGGCCCAGTTGGGTCGTCAGGCCGTGACGGTGATGGGGCCATTGAGCCAATCTGAGAGGATGGTGTGGAAGGCGACAAAGGGAGACGCCCTTTGTCACTTTGTCGTGAATAGCCGATGGGCAATCGGCCCAGAATGATCTGGAGGTGCTAAATGGACAAAATGACCAAAGCATTTATCGAACTGGTGCGCCGGGCGGCGACCGACCTGCCGGTGGATGTAGAGGCGGCGTTGCAGGCCGCCCAGTCCCGCGAGGAACCCGGCTCCGCAGCAGAAGGAGCACTGGGGACCATCCTGGAAAACGTGGCGTTGGCCCGCGCCAACTCTACCCCCGTCTGCCAGGACACGGGCACGCCCATTTTCTACGTCTACCACCCCCTGGGGACAAGCACGCGGGAGTTGCGGGCGCAGATCGAGGCAGCGGTGGCCGAGGCGACCGCCCGCTCCTACCTGCGGCCCAACGCGGTGGACTCGCTCAGCGGGCGCAACAGCGGCAATAACCTGGGAGTGGAATACCCCACTTTTCATTTTCAAGAGTGGGAGGAAAATTATCTCCAGGTCAAGCTACTGCTCAAGGGCGGCGGGAGCGAGAACGTGGGAGCGCAGTATAAACTGCCCCACAGCCCACTCAAGGCCGGGCGCGATTTGGAAGGCGTGCGCAAAGTGGTACTGGACGCGGTCTATCAGGCGCAGGGCAAGGGATGCGCGCCGAGTGTGCTGGGCATCGCCCTCGGCAGCGACCGGGGGTACGGCTACGTCCACGCCAAGGAGCAGCTCTTCCGCCCGCTGAAAGACGTCAATCCCGCGCCAGAGCTGGCAGAACTGGAAGATCGGCTGCTGCGCGATTGCAACGAGCTGGGCATCGGACCGATGGGCTTTGGCGGCCAGACGACCGTCTTTGGCGTCAAGATCGGAGCTTATCATCGTTTGCCGGCCTGTTATTTTGTCAGCGTTGCTTACAACTGCTGGGCCTGCCGGCGGGCGCAAATGACAGTGCAAGATGAAAAAGTGGAGTACAGCTAATGGCGACATACGAATTACAAATTCCAATTTCTGAGCAAGAAATCCGCGCCCTCCACGTCGGCGACACAGTCTACCTCTCCGGCGTGATG
>QMOE01000007.1 GCA_003648125.1 Chloroflexota bacterium | reverse complement strand
TCTCCGTTTTCGCAGGCAAAGCTATTCGGAGATTCCTCGACTCCCTTTGGTCGCTCGGAATGACGCAAATTGGGGAGCGACTTGGCTCTTTTCTCTCCCAAGCACATAATTTGAGACTATGTGAGAATTTTGAGCCTCAAAGGTTTAGTGATGATTATACCACATCCACTGTCACGCACTAGTGAGAGAACCAGTAAAAAGTGCCCCATAGCACTTGTCCTTTCTCTTGCCGTTTATTCAATATGGCCGTTCATCCCGGAACAGTGGCTGGTTTAGGCTGTTCATCCTTTTGGCCTTGCCTGATCGTCTGATTTGGTGTATATTTCTGGACATGGCCAGGGCTGCTGCCATTCTAGCTCTAGCTCCTTTGGGGACAAGCCCTGGCGAAAGCCGGGGCATATTGATAGGGGGAAAAAGTGGGTGCGCTGGACGATACTCCGCTCGAGATTGTCGTTGGCCGGTTGCTAAAGCAGCGGGGTTTGACTTTGGCATTGGCCGAGTCGTGCACGGGCGGGCTTGTTAGCCATCGCGTCACCAACGTCCCCGGCAGTTCGGCTTACTACCTCGGCTCTGTGATCGCTTACTCCAATGAGATCAAAGAGTGGATTCTCCAGGTGCGGCGTGATACGCTGCATCGCCACGGCGCGGTGAGCGAGCAGGCGGCGTTGGAGATGGCGCAAGGTGTGAGGCGCACCTTCCACGCCGATGTTGGCCTGGCTGTAACTGGCATTGCCGGGCCAGGTGGCGGCACGCCGGAGAAGCCGGTGGGGTTGATCTATATATCATTGGCTGCGCTGGATGTTG
The DNA here is from genome assembly GCA_003648125.1 of Chloroflexota bacterium. The sequence continues at coordinate 16,366 of QMOE01000007.1, read as the reverse complement.
AAAGGGTAGAACGCCACGTGTGGAACGGCGACCGCCAGGAAAACAAGAATCTCTCGGCTGAGGCTGTGCTTGATCTGCTGCGTCGCTATCTAGAGGATTGGTCGTGAGGGCTGCGAGTGAAGAGACCGCCGTCGAAGCGCATTTTGGCGCCACGGGCGAAATTTCCCCTCGTCGTTTCACGTGGCGCGGCAGCACTCTGTCAGTGGAAGGTATAGGTCGTCGCTGGCGGGAAGGCAACGAGCGTTGTTTTGCCATCCTGGCGGCGGGCGAGCATCTCTTCGAGTTGCGGCTTGATGAGAGGACTCTCTGCTGGCGGGTTTCTTGCTCCCCTGTGACCGTGTCTGTTGCGTGAGGCGTTGGTGTAGTAATCCTATCTACTTGTGTTCCGGGAGAATGTTTGTGATTGCCTCCGCATTGAGTAAGAGATGCGCCCAGAATGGGCTGCGTCCTTTCGATCCCCGCCGTGATTCCAAGCCGGTCATTGAGTTGATAGCTGTTGCCTTTGGCGACAGGCTAGGGCCTGCTGGTCAGGCGGCGCTGGCTGAGATGCGCCGCATCGTCCGCTGGGATTCGTTGTTGCGGTGGTTCTACTGGCCCGGTGCGAGCGGGGTGATGCCTGCGCGCGGTTTCGTGTGGGTCGAGGAAGGGCGTGTGGTGGGCAACGCCTCGCTGCGACGTGCGCCGGGGTGGGGCGGTTTTCTTATTGGCAACGTGGCCGTCCATCATGATTGGCGAGGACGTGGTATCGCTGGGGAGCTTGTGGAAGCAGCGCTGGGAGAGGTTGCTACACGAGACGGACGCTGGGTGGGCTTGGAGGTACGGGCCGATAATCAGGTGGCCCGTCGGCTCTACGAGCGTCTGGGTTTTCGGGAGGTCGGTCGGACGGTACACATGCTGCGCCCGGCGGGCTTGCCTTTGGTCTGTAGCCCCCCATCGCATTTTCCGCTGCGTCGTGGTCGTTGCCGTGATAGCACGAGTCTCGTCAAATTGGTACACGCTATTGTTCCCGAACCCCTCCGTCCGCTGTTGGAATTGCGCAGGAGGGATTATCAATTAGGTTGGGAGCACACTCTCGACTGCTGGCTCGATGGACGGCGCGAGGTTTGGTGGGTGATTGAGGAGCATGGCACGATCTGCGGGGCGGTACAGGCGCTGCGCGAGCGTGGACGTCGCCCGGACAGGTTAAAAGTCTTGGTAGCGCTTGAGCACAGTGGTCGTTTTGAAACTGTGCTAGTGCAGCAAGGAGTTGCCAGCTTGCGCGGCGGCTCCGAGAAAATAATTGAGACGGTGTTGGTGAGTCCTACACTCCCATTGGTCCAAGCATTGAAAGAGGTTGGTTTCCAGAGAGAGCGGGTGTTGATACAGATGAAGCGGTGACCTTGCTATTTTGGTGGAGAGTCGCTTTTTATATAAAGAGCAGGCCCCCTGGAATCTTCCGGGGGGCCTGCAGCCAAGGAAAGGAGGAGAGGTTGGCTTTTCAGCCAACTACTCGACCTACATGATAACGCAAGATAGAGATATAGTGTAGTGACTAATGGCACTTGTTTGGGGTGATGAGCTTCCATTACAAAGGATGTGTGGAGAATTTTGGTAAGACAAAATCAGGATTGGCATTGGCGTGGTTTTTGACAGAAAGAGTTTTCATGTTATAATTACCATTCGCTTTTTTTGTGCCATAGTCTAGTTTAATACACAAGAGGGAACATGGGAATGACTTATCTAGGGAATAAATCCTACGCACGCACTGTTGGTGCAGAGAGATTGCCACGATTGATCGAAGTTCAACTCAAATCCTTCCGTTGGCTTCAGGAGGAGGGGCTGACGCAACTCTTTGACGAAATTTCCCCTATTGAGAGTTTCAATGGCAACCTAAATTTGTACTTTCCTGGCTCCCAGGCTAGAGAAGCGCACTTTGATCTTGATTATCATTTTGGTGACCCCAAGTACTCGGTAGAAGAGTGCCTGGAGCGGGATATCACGTATTCAGTTCCGCTGTACGTTCAGGTAGTGCTCGACAATCGGGAGACAGGTGAGATTGTAGAATCAGAGATTTTCCTCGGTGACTTTCCGTTGATGACAGGTGATGGCACTTTTATCATCAACGGTACGGAGCGGGTCGTCGTCAGCCAGTTGATTCGCTCTCCTGGCGTTTATTTTGACGTTGAGGAAGATCGGAAAACCGGTCGGCGGCTCTGTACGGCCAAGATGATCCCCGATCGCGGGGCGTGGTTAGAGTTCGAGACCCGCAAGTCTGACTATATCAATGTCAAGTTCAATCGCAAGCGCAAGATACCTGTCACCATTCTGCTACGGGCTTTGGCGGCAATAGATGACCACACGGGGAGCAATCCTCTCGGCGGGGGGACTAATGAGGAATTACTGGCGCTTTTCCAGGATGCCGATAGCAACCCGCATCATCAGTACATTCCCACGACTTTTCGGCAGGAGCCAGATTGGCACCCCAAGAAGGGCCGCACGCTGGCTGAAGAGGCCCTGGTCGAGTTCTACCGCCGTATGCGGCCCGGCGATCCGGCCACATTGGACAATGCACGTGAATACATGGAGCAGCAGCTCTTTGACCCGCGACGCTACGATCTGCAGCGGGTGGGCCGTTACAAACTGAACCAGCGGCTGGGCCTCGACATGGATCTGGAACATCGCACCATCACCAAGCAAGATTTGATAGTCGTGATAGGGCGTATTATCCGCATTAACAATGGCAGCGTAGATGCCGATGACATTGACCATTTGGGTAACCGTCGTATCAAGACGGTAGGTGAATTGATTCAGAACAAGGTGCGTGTTGGGCTGCGCCGGATGGAGCGAGTGGTAGTAGAGCGCATGTCTATCCGTGAGTCCGAGTCGCTGACCCCGGTAAACTTGATCAACATCCGCCCGGTCGTGGCATCCATCCGCCAATTTTTTGGTTCCAGCCAACTCTCGCAGTTTATGGAGCAAACTAACCCGCTGGCAGAACTGACCCACAAGCGTACGCTTTCGGCATTGGGGCCGGGCGGGCTGCGGCGCGAGCGGGCTGGTTTTGATGTGCGAGACGTCCACTACAGCCATTATGGACGTATCTGCCCCATTGAGACCCCTGAAGGCCCCAACATCGGGCTGATTGGCCGTCTGGCGACCTACGCCCGGGTTAATTCCCTGGGTTTTATTGAGACTCCTTATCGCAGGGTCATTCGTGCAGTGGAGCCTACCGTCGAGGCGCTTACTGGTCAGTTGCTGAGAGAGAACGTGGTGGATCCTGAGAGCGGCGCGGTGGTAGCTGAGGCAGGGGTGAAGGTGACGCCCGAACTGGCCGGGCAGATTGCTGCGCTGGAAATCACGGAGGAGATTCCCGTGGTGCCGGTGGTGAGCCACGAAAAAGTCGTCTATCTCTCGGCTGACAAGGAGGAACATTATACGATCGCACAGGCCAATGCCAAATTGGACGAGGAGGGTCATTTTGTGCAGTCGCGTGTCTCGGCCCGTCGCGCTGAAAGATTCTTGTTCACCGCACCGGAAAAGATTGACTATATTGATATCGCGCCCTGCCAAATCGTAGGTGTCTCAGCAGCGCTAATTCCATTCCTGGAGCACGATGATGCCAACCGGGCGCTGATGGGTTCCAATATGCAGCGCCAGACGGTGACGCTTATCAATCCCCAAGCGCCTCTCGTCGCCACCGGGATGGAGTGGCGGGCAGCACTCGATTCTGGACAGGTCGTGATGTCGGAAAAAGACGGAGAGGTCGTCAGCGTCACTGGTGATAAGGTCATAGTCCACTATGCCGATGGACTGCATACCTACCCCCTCCGCAAGTATCAGCGTTCAAACCAGAGCACTTGCATTGATCAGCGCCCCGTTGTCTACAAGGGACAGCGGGTACGCAAAGACCAAGTGCTTGCGGATAGCTCCTCGACTGAGGGAGGTGGATTGGCGCTCGGACAGAACGTGGTGTGCGCCTTTATGTCTTGGGAGGGCGGGAACTTTGAGGACGCTATTCTCCTCAGCGAGCGGATGGTGGGTGAGGACAGGTTTACCTCGATTCACATTGAAAAGCACGAAGTAGAAGCGCGAGATACCAAGCTCGGCCCGGAAGAGATCACCCGTGACATTCCCAACGTGGGTGATGAAGCGTTAAAGGATTTGGATGAGGATGGCATTGTTCGTGTTGGAGCGGAGGTAGGCCCGCTTGATATTCTGGTGGGCAAGATCACACCCAAAGGCGAGAAGGAGCTAAGCCCCGAGGAAAAACTGCTGCGCGCTATCTTTGGCGAGAAAGCCCGCGAAGTGAAGGACTCGAGCTTGCGTTTGCCCCACGGAGAACGAGGCAAGGTGGTGGACGTCAAGATTTTTGACCGGGAAGAATATCGAGACCTTAAAGTTGGTGTAGAAAAAATGGTGCGCGTCAGCGTGGCCCAGATGCGCAAGGTCACAGAGGGTGACAAGATGGCTGGCCGACATGGTAACAAGGGGATCGTTTCTAAAATCGTGCCTGTGGAGGACATGCCTTTCTTGCCCGATGGCACCCCGATTGATGTGATTCTGAATCCCTTGGGCGTGCCGGGGCGGATGAACATTGGTCAAATTTTGGAGACTCACTTGGGGTGGGCGGCCCACCGGCTTGGTTTCCGTGCTGTCACACCGGTGTTTGATGGTGCTGATGAATTGCAAGTCGAGGCGGAACTGGCACGGGCCTGGCTCATTGATCGCGCTTGGGACGAGATCACCGAACGGGCTTGGGCCTGGTTGAAGGCACAGAGCTATTCTCTGGATATGTTGTGGGACGACGAAGAGGCGCGCCAGATGTACATCGTGGCCTGGTTGGCGGAGCGCGGCTACGACACAGAGCGGTTGATTACGGAGCATACCTACGCCAGGAGGTCGGTGCTGTACGAATGGCTGCGAGAGAGGGGCTATGATAAGCCAGAAGAGATACTTTCCTTCGAGGATGACACACGCACATTGGCTGAGCGGGTTGCGGTAGATCAGAGGGCAGGAATAGCTTGCTTGCGTATCTGGCTGGAGGATCGTGGACAGAAGGTGACCGACCTGGATGACAAAGCAGTCGAGTCTCTAGCCGTGCAGGTGAGCGTGGAGACATCCGATCCATTGCCGACCCTGGGTAAAATGGTTCTCTACAACGGCAAGACAGGGGAGCCGTTTGATCAGCCGGTGACAGTGGGCGTGATTTATATGATGAAATTGCACCATCTGGTCGAGGACAAGGTGCATGCGCGTTCCACGGGGCCGTACAGCCTGGTGACACAGCAGCCATTGGGCGGCAAGGCCCAGTTTGGCGGTCAGCGTTTCGGTGAGATGGAGGTATGGGCGCTGGAGGCTTACGGTGCTGCCCATGTGCTCCAAGAGATGCTCACGATCAAGTCAGACGATGTGCAAGGTCGTGTCAAGGCTTACGAGGCTATTGTCAAGGGAGAGCCTGTTCAGGAGCCGGGGGTTCCGGCTTCTTTCAAGGTGTTGGTGAAGGAATTACAGAGCCTGGGGTTGGCGGTCGAAGCGATCACCCAGGATGGTGAAGTGTTACACTTTGGCAAGGGTGAGGAGCAGTTAAAGCCTCCTCGGTTAGGTATGGGACTTTTGGGTTTCGATCGGTAGCGATGTTGGGTGGAATTGTTAGTCTGTTCAAGTTGGTGACGTTTACGCTGCTTGACTTTTGAAAATTCCGTGGTAGAATCTGATTTCGCTAGTATGGGTGGCAGCTAGAGACCCTGTCACCTGATTGACATTGAAAGACAAGTTGTTGTTATTGGGAGGCCATCGGCACGGGTGGATGGCCTTCTTTACTGGGTTTGTGGAGGTAGATGTGCCCACCATTAATCAGTTGGTTCGCAAGGGAAGGAAGCCTAAAGCGCGTAAATCTAAGGCGCCGGCTTTGCAGTATACCTTTAACTCTTTCAAGCAGCGGCGCACTCAGCATTCCAAAGGAGCGCCTCAGAGGCGTGGTGTCTGCACACAGGTGCGCACGATGACGCCCAAGAAACCCAATTCTGCGTTGCGGAAGATTGCCCGTGTGCGGCTGACCAACGGCATTGAGGTAACTGCTTATATTCCAGGGGAAGGGCATATGTTGCAGGAGCACTCGGTGGTGTTGGTGCGTGGGGGGCGTGTCAAAGACTTGCCCGGTGTGCGCTATCACCTCGTTCGTGGTGCCATTGATGCGACAGGCGTGGAAGGACGCTCCCGCAAGCGTTCCAAGTATGGGGCCAAGCGCCCCAAGAAGTAGAGATTAAGGCAGGTGAATTATGCCTCGACGGTATCGTCCGCCCAAGCGAAAAGTTGAACCTGACGTCCGCTACAACAGTCTGACAGTGTCCCGGTTTATCAGCCGGATTATGAAGTATGGGAAGAAAAGCGTGGCTGCGCGGATCGTGTACGATGCGCTGGATATTATTGAGCAGCGGGTGAAAAAGCCTCCTTTGGAGGTTATGGAAGAAGCGATGAAGAACGTCGCGCCGGTGCTAGAGGTCAAGCCCCGTCGTGTGGGAGGCTCAACCTACCAAATCCCAGTAGAGGTGCCGCCGCGTCGTCGGGATACCTTGGCGATGCGCTGGATACTGGCCGCTGCTCGCAGTCGTCCCGACAAATCTATGGCCAAAAAACTAGCCAGTGAGTTGATGGACGCAGCACGCGGAACCGGAGCAGCGGTTAAAAAGAGAGAAGACACACATCGGATGGCCGAGGCTAATCGTGCCTTTGCTCACTATCGGTGGTGAGGATTTAAGGATAGGAGATTTGTTGATTTGTACGAGCTCTCCGAATCTGACATCACCAAATCTGAAATCAAGCGATGGGCAGGCAGAACCCGCTGGACAGCATTCGGAATATCGGTATTATCGCTCACATTGATGCGGGTAAGACGACGACGACCGAGCGCGTTCTGTTTTACACCGGGCGTACCCACCGCATCGGTAACGTGGACGAGGGTACGACCGTCACGGACTGGATGGCTCAGGAACGAGAGCGGGGCATCACCATCACTGCGGCAGCGGTGACTTGTTTCTGGCGAGACCATCAGATTAACATTGTAGATACACCTGGGCATATTGATTTTACGGCCGAGGTACAACGCAGTTTACGCGTTCTCGATGGCGGCGTTGTTGTTTTCGATGCAGTAGCTGGGGTAGAACCACAGTCGGAGACAGTCTGGCGGCAAGCACAACAATTTGGCGTGCCGTTGATGGCCTTTATTAACAAGATGGATAAGCTGGGCGCTGATTTCGCTCACGCGGTTGGAACGATCCGCGAGCGGCTAGTTGCTAATCCGGTTGCCATTCAATGGCCCATTGGCAGCGAGGCCGGTTTTCGAGGCGTGGTAGACTTGTTGGAGATGCAGGCCATCGTCTGGACGGATGACCTGGGGACGTCCCCCGATGTCGTGGAAATACCGCCAGAGTTGGAAAAGGTAGTACTCGAAGCGCGTGAGCAGGCCATAGAGCAGATCGTCGAGACCGACGATGAATTGATGATGCTCTACTTGGAAGGGCGGGAAATCTCGGCGGCTCAACTGCGGCAGGCGCTGCGGCGGGCGACTTTGTCCGGGCATCTAAATCCAGTTTTGTGCGGATCGGCGTTGCGGAACAAGGGAATTCAGCCTTTATTAAACGCAGTGGTGTATTATTTGCCATCGCCGCTGGATGTCCCGCCGGTGGAGGGAGTCAATCCCTACACTAAGAATGTAGAGACCCGTTCCGCCGATCCTGACGAACCATTTGCTGCTTTGGTCTTTAAAATAGCGAGTGATCCTTACGTGGGCCGATTGGCCTATTTCCGAGTCTATTCCGGGAAGGTGAAGGTGGGGGCGAGAGTCACCAACTCCACCAAGCAGCGCAAGGAGCGTATCAGCAAGTTGCTCCGTATGTTTGCCGATCACCGAGAGCAAGTCCAAGAGTTGGGCGCAGGAGATATCGGCGCGACGTTGGGTCTGAAAGACACCTTCACTGGCGAGACGTTATGTGCGCCTAGCGGACCGATTATCTTGGAATCAATCTCTTTCCCAGAGCCGGTCATCTCGGTGGCGATTGAGCCGCGAACAGCGGACGATCAAAAGCGCCTGGCCGAAGGGTTGCAAAGACTGGCCGAGGAAGACCCTACTTTTGTGGTACGGGTTGACGAGAATACCGGGCAGACGCTCATCTCTGGAATGGGGGAGTTGCATCTCGAGATTCTGACCGACCGTTTGATGCGCGAGTTCGGTGTAGAAGGACGCGGAAGCCGGCCGAGAGTCAGTTTTCGTGAGACAATCACGCAGCGGGCTAAAGGGGAAGGATTATTTGAGCGCCAGACCGGTGGGCGAGCACACTTTGGTCACGTGTGGCTGGAGGTGGAGCCTTTGCCCGCCGGGGAAGGGTTCCGCTTTGAGAATCCCTTGTCGAAGCGGACATTGCCGCAAGAGTTTGTCGGCGCGGTCGAGCGAGGTTGTCAGGAAGCGATGGAGAGCGGCGTGTTGGCCGGTTACCGGCTGATAGATGTAAAGGTTCGGCTGCTCGACGCAGAGTGGGACGAGGAGACATCCTCCGAGTTGTCCTTTAAGGTAGCCGGCGCGATAGCTTTTAATCAGGCGTTGGAGAAGGCCAGCCCAGTTTTATTGGAACCGGTGATGGATTTGGAGACGGTCGTGCCTGGGGATTACATCGGCGAGGTGATGGGCGACCTTAACGCTCGGGGGGCCGAGATAAGAGAAACAGAGTCTCGAGCGGGGAGAATGCGGGTGATACGCGCTTTCGTTCCCCTGGCAAAGATGTTTGGGTATGCCACTGACCTGCGCAGTCTAACGCAGGGACGGTGTACCTTTACGATGGAATTTGATCACTATGCAGAGGTAGATAAACGACGGATGGACGCTATCGTGTATGGTGGAGGTTGGTAGAGTAGTTAGAGCATCCGAAAGGAGTGAGAAAAATGGCAAAAGAAAAATTTGAACGATCAAAACCGCACGTCAACGTGGGTACCATTGGGCACATTGACCATGGTAAAACGACCCTCACGGCAGCCCTGACCAAGGTGCTTGCTCTCAAAGGGTATGCCGATTCCCAGTCGTATGATGAGGTAGCGAAGGCAGACGCCAAGATGTTCCGCCGTGACGCCACCAAAATCTTGACCGTGGCTATCGCGCACGTCGAGTACGAGACGGACAACCGGCACTATGCGCACATTGATTGCCCCGGCCACCGGGATTACATCAAAAACATGATCACCGGCGCGGCGCAGATGGATGGGGCAATCCTGGTCGTCTCGGCGGCGGATGGGCCGATGCCGCAGACGCGGGAGCACGTGCTTCTGGCTAGACAGGTGAACGTGCCAGCTATCGTGGTCTTCCTGAATAAGGTGGACCTGATGGATGACCCCGAATTGCTGGAACTGGTCGAGTTAGAGTTGCGCGAACTGCTCGATAGCTATGAATTCCCCGGCGACGAGACGCCGATCGTGCGCGGAAGTGCCCTCAAGGCACTGCAGAGCGAGAGCACTGACCCGGATGCGCCCGAGTATCAATGCATCTGGGAACTGATGCGCGTGGTTGACGACTATATCCCCACCCCTATACGGGACGAGGAGAAGCCGTTCCTGATGTCCATTGAGGATGTCTTTTCGATCAAGGGACGCGGCACGGTCGTCACTGGTCGTGTGGATCGCGGCGTTATGAAGCCTATGACCGAGGTCGAGATCGTGGGGCTGAGGGAAGAGCCGCGCAAGACCGTGGTGACCTCGATGGAGATGTTCCACAAGACGCTCACTGAGGTCATGGCCGGCGACAACGCCGGGCTGTTGCTGCGAGGTGTGGACCGGAACGAGGTGGAGCGCGGTCAGGTGATTGCGATCCCCGGCAGCATTCAATCTCACCGCAAGTTTATGAGCGAGGTATATGTGTTGCGCAAGGACGAGGGAGGACGCCACAAGGCTTTCTTCAACGGCTATCGCCCCCAGTTCTACATCCGCACGATGGATGTGACAGGGGCGATCACCTTGCCTGAGGGAGTCGAGATGGTGATGCCGGGCGACAGTGTTAACCTGGAAGTGCAGTTGATCGAACCGGTCGCTGTCGAGAAAGGCTCCCGGTTTGCCATCCGTGAAGGCGGCCTGACTGTCGGTGCGGGTGTTATCACAGAGATTTTGGACTAGGTAGAAAAGTATGGCCAAGCAGAAAATACGCATCCGTCTAAAGGCTTATGATCACCGGGTACTCGATGACTCGGCCAGGCGCATAGTGGAGACGGCGGAGCGCACGGGCGCTACAGTGGTGGGGCCTGTACCTCTACCGACGAAAATTGAGCGCTTTACCGTTCGTCGTTCGACTTTTATCGACAAAGATTCTCACGAGCATTTCGAGATTCGGACCCACAAACGGTTGATTGACGTCATCGAGCCGGACAACAAGACTATTGACTCTTTGATGCGGTTGAATCTGCCGGCCGGCGTAGATATCGAAATAAAATTGTAAGTTGAAATTGGAGAAAGTACAAGGAGGAGGGAGCAGAGGGTTTTACTCTCTCCTCCAAAATTGTACCTCTCGTCGTGGAGACGTGATTTTAGATTGGGTGATTCAAGATTGGTGGATTTTCGAGCCGATGCAGTGATTCTCTCTCCCCAATCCAAGTCTCGGCTCCCTGGGAGTGTAGCTGTGAAGACGATCTTGGGTAGAAAAGTTGGCATGACACAGATATTTAACGAGCACGGCGAGGCTGTCTCGGTGACGGTTATCGAGGCTGGGCCGTGCTACGTGACTCAGGTGAAGACGCTCGAGCGAGACAAGTATCACGCTGTTCAACTTGGTTTTGAAGAGGTCAAGCCCCAGCGGTTAAGCGGTGGTGAAAAAGGGCATTTGGCACACAGCGACTTGCCACCCTTGCGCCACTTGCGGGAATTTCGTCTGCGGGACGAGGAAGCCGAAGCAGGGCAGCGAATCCTGGTGGACGTCTTTGAGGTAGGGGATTGGGTGGATGTAGTCGGTGATACGAAAGGACGTGGCTTCGCCGGCGTGGTCAAACGGTATGGATTCGGCGGTGGCCCCAAGACGCACGGGCAGTCGGATCGGCAACGCGCACCTGGTTCTATCGGTGCCTGTGCCTATCCAGGCCGCGTGTGGAAGGGGAAGCGCATGCCTGGTCGTATGGGCGGCGCGCGCGTCACGGCTCAGAATCTGCGTGTAGAGTTAGTGGACCCGGAGCGGAATCTCCTGGCAGTGCGTGGTAGTGTGCCGGGAGCCAAAGGTGGGCTGGTGATGATCAAGCAAGCTCGCAAATCAGCAGAACTGGCAAAGCGACGGGGCGAGTAAGCCTGGGTGAGGAGAACAATGCTTGTTCCGATGTATAACACCAAAGGGGAAAAGGTTGGCGAGGTCGAACTACGTTCTGACATCTTTGAGGTTCCCGTCAACGTACCGTTGATGCACCAGGCATTGACGTTTCAATTGGCGAACGCTCGCCAGGGGACACACAGCACCAAGTCGCGTGGCGAGGTGAACCGCACCAAGGCCAAGTGGTATCGGCAGAAGGGCACCGGACGGGCGCGCCATGGTAGTCGTAACGCCAACTTGTTCGTTGGCGGCGGAGTTGCGCACGGCCCCAAGCCGCGTAAATACACCAAAAAGATGCCGCGCAAGATGCGACGCGCGGCGTTGCGCTCGGCGCTTTCGGTCAAGATGGCGGAGGCTCAGATCGTCGTGGTGGACGTGCTGGAGATGGAATCGCCTGAGACGAAGGAGATGGTCAGGGTGCTGGAGAATCTGAGTTTGGGGCAGCGTGTGTTGATCTTGCTGCCGGAGCAGAACGAGCCGGCGGAAAAATCGGCGCGTAATATACCGCGTGTGAAGACGTTGCGGGCCAATTATTTGAACATTCGTGATTTATTCAAGTACGATCACGTGTTGATGCCGGCGAGTGCGCTGCCGGTGATAGAGAGTATTCTGGGGCAAGAACGATGAATCCCTACGAGATAATCATCCGACCGATTGATACGGAAAAAGTGCGCTATCAGGCCTCCGAGTTGAGACAATACACCTTTGCTGTACACCTCAATGCCAACAAGATCGAGGTGAAGCGAGCGATCAAAGCCATTTATGATGTGGATGCCGTAAAGGTCAATACAATAGTTATGCCAGCCAAGGGCGGTAAACGGCACGGACGTCGCCGGATGGTGCATCGCCCATCGTGGAAGAAGGCCATCGTCACCCTGGCAGAAGGCCAGCGGCTGGATATGTTTGAAGGGGTATAGTATGCCGGTAAAGACGTACAAGCCGACCTCACCCGGCCGGCGCGGGATGACGGGTTCGACTTTTGAGGAGATCACGAGCGCGCAACCAGAGCGTAGCCTGCTGCGACCACTGCGCAAGCGCGCGGGTCGCAATGTGCATGGGCGCATCACAGTGCGCCACCGAGGCGGTGGGCATAAGCGGCGTTACCGACTGATTGATTTCAAGCGCGATAAGGTGGACATCTCTGCACGGGTGAGCAGTATCGAGTACGATCCCAATCGCTCGGCCCGCATCGCCTTGCTGGTTTATGCCGATGGCGAGAAGCGGTACATCATCGCCCCCCTGGGGTTGCAGGTGGGGGATACGGTGATGAGTGGCCAGAATGCGGAGATTCGCACGGGGAACGCGCTTCCATTGGAACGCATCCCGTTGGGTACATTGGTGCATAATATAGAGTTGACCGCAGGACGCGGTGGGCAGTTGGCACGCTCGGCCGGCACCTCGGCGCAGGTATTGGCCAAGGAAGGCGAGTATGTGACTCTGCGCCTCCCCAGCGGTGAGATGCGATTGGTGCGCCAGGAGTGCGTAGCTACTGTGGGCCAGGTGGGTAACGTGGACCACGGCAACATCAAACTGGGCAAGGCTGGTCGGAAGCGCTGGTTGGGATTCCGCCCGGCCGTGCGCGGCTCGGCGATGAGCCCGCGTGACCATCCTCACGGTGGTGGCGAGGGTCGGTCTCCGATCGGTATGCCAAGCCCCAAGTCGCCTTGGGGGAAGAAGACGCTTGGTAAAAAGACCCGCCGCAATAAGGCTACCAATAAGTACATTGTGCATCGACGGGGCAAGAAGCGGCGCTAGAGCCTGCGTGGATTGAGGATTAAGGAGACGAATAGTTATGTCACGGTCGCCATTAAAGAGGCCTATACCATACGTAGATCCAAAGTTGTTACGAAAGATCGAGCGCTTGAACCAGATGGGGGAAAAGCGGCTGATTCGTACCTGGTCTCGGGCCTCGACGATCTTTCCGCACATGATTGGGCACACCATCGCCGTGCACGATGGGCGGCGACACGTGCCGATCTATATCACTGAAGATATGGTAGGGCATAAGCTGGGCGAATTTGCTCCCACCCGTACTTTCCGCGGACACATTGCAAGAGAGAAAAAGAGCCGGGTACAGAGCGTATAAGGGAGAATGTGGTTATGGGCACAGAAGTGTTGGCCCGGGTAAAGCACGTGCCGATGTCGGCGCACAAGGTACGGCGAGTGATCAACCAGGTGCGCGGCATGGATGCCGAGGAGGCTTTGGAGATGTTGTATTTCCTGCCCCATGCGGCGGCACGTCCGGTGGCAAAACTGATTCGCTCCGCTGTCGCTAACGCGGAGGAAAACTTTGGGATACCGCGTGATGATTTGTACGTCTCGCGCATCGCGGCCGACGATGGGCCGGGCGTGATGCCTGGAAAAGGCTGGCGACGGCGCTTTGGTGGACGTGGACGTTCGCGACCGATTCGTAAGCGTTCCTCGCACATCACAGTGATATTGGAAGAGCGGGCATAGGACTGGGAGCAAGGAGGAAGGGTTTGGGACGCAAGGTTCATCCTTATGGTTTTAGACTGGGCGTGATCCGAGATTGGAAGGCACGCTGGTATGCAGAGGGCGAGGATTACGCCAACTTGCTGCACGAAGATCTCAAGATTCGCCGGCTCATCGTAGAGAGTGTGGGGCATGCCGGCATTTCCAATGTTGAGATTGAGCGCTTCCCGAATCAGGTTTCGGTGGTGATCTGGACGGCAAGACCCGGTATTGTCATCGGGCGCAAGGGTTCCTCGGTCAAAGCTCTGCGCAAAACATTGGAAGAGATAACGGGCAAGCGTGTCTCCGTGGATGTGCAGGAGGTGGAGCAACCCGAATTGGATGCCAAATTGGTGGCAGAGAACGTCGTGAACCAGTTGGAGAGGCGCATCTCTCACGGCCGGGCAATGAAGCGGGCGATCCAGGCGGCGATGCGTGCCGGTGCGCAGGGAATTAAGGTGATGTGCAAAGGACGTTTGTACGGGGCCGAAATGTCACGTCAGGCGTGGCAGCGCGAGGGACGGGTGCCGTTGCATACCTTGCGGGCCGATATTGATTACGCTCAGGAAGAGGCGCACACGACTTATGGCCGCCTGGGGGTAAAAGTCTGGATCTATAAGGGTGAGGTATTGCCTGCGGCCAAAGGCCAGGAAGAACCCTTTGTCGTCTAGGGGCGTGGGCTGGGAGTTATTAGGAGAGTCAGACAATGTTGATGCCAAAGCGAGCCAAGTATCGCAAACAGATGCGGGGTCGGATGAAGGGCAAGGCCAGGCGTGGTGCCCAAGTCTCATTTGGGGACTATGGTCTGCAGGCTTTGGAGCCGGCGTGGATCACGGCGCGACAGATCGAGGCAGCACGGCGGGCAATTGTGCGCCACGTGCGGCGGCGCGGGATGTACTGGGTGCGCATTTTCCCCGACAAGCCCGTCACGGCCAAACCGGCTGAGACGCGTATGGGCAAGGGTAAGGGTGCTGTGGATCACTATGTAGCCGTGGTCAAGCCGGGCCGTGTAATATTCGAGTTGAGCGGTGTATCGGAAGAGATGGCGCGCGAGGCGATGCGCTTGGCTACTTACAAGTTGCCTATCAAGTGCCAGTTCGTCAAGCGTGAAGGAATGTCTGCTGGGGGATAAAAGTCGCATGCAAGTACACGAGATTCGCACTTGGACTGATGGAGAGATAGAGGGGCGACTGGAAGAGGCTTATCGGGAGCTCTTTGTCCTGCGTGGTGAAAAGGCTGCGGCGCGCCTGGAAGATCACAATAGGATCAGGATCGTGAAGCATAATGTTGCTCGCATGAAAACTATCCTTCGCGAGCGTGAGTTGAGCGCCGAGTTGGTCGGAGGAGGCGAGGCACAGTGATGGAAGGGTCGAGTGTTGCGAGAAAGAAGCGGTTGGTGGGCCAAGTGTTGAGCGATAAGATGGACAAGACCGTGGTAGTGCGGGTCGAACGCCTGGTACGCCATTCGCGGTACGGCAAGGTGTTGCGTCAGACGAAAAAGTACAAGGCTCACGATGAGGGGAATGTCTGTCACGTCGGCGACATGGTGCGCATCGTCGAATCTCGCCCGTTAAGCCGCGAGAAGCGGTGGAGAGTAGAAGAGATATTGGGTGCTTCTAAGGCTGGAGGAGCGGCGACGGAGGATGGGCAATGATCCAGCAGGAAAGTCGTATGCGGGTGGCCGATAATACTGGAGCGCGAGAGATTTTGGTTATCCGTGTGATGGGTGGTTCCAGACGGCGGTACGGTGGGGTAGGCGACGTTGTCGTGGCGACTGTGAAGCAGGGTATCCCAAGAGGGCAGGTGAAGAAAGGCGAGATTGTGCGGGCGGTGATCGTGCGCACGGCGAAGGAGTATCGCCGCTCGGATGGCTCCAGCATTCGTTTCGACGATAACGCGGCGGTGATTTTGGATGAAACGAACCTGAATCCGAAAGGCACGCGCATTTTTGGGCCAGTGGCCCGCGAGTTGCGGGAAAAAGGCTTTATGAAGATCGTTTCGCTGGCTCCTGAAGTGCTCTAGAGGCCAGGTTTGATTTAGGAGTGGTCAGGTGAGTAACCGAATCAAGAAAGGTAACACAGTTGAGGTCATTTCTGGCGATGACCAGGGCGTTCGTGGGACGGTGCAGTGGGTGTACCCCAAGGATGACCGGATTATCATCGCCGGGGTCAACATTGTCAAGAAGCACCAGCGCCCTATGCAAGCTGGGCGCGCCCAGATTCAACCTGGTATCATCGAGTTCGAGGCCCCGATTCATATTTCCAACGTCATGTTGGTATGTCCACATTGCAATCAACGCACGCGCGTGGGATTCGCCCGGCAAGATGATGGCAGCAAAGTGCGCGTGTGTAAAAAGTGTGGCGAGACGATTGACTAGTAGGAAGGCGGACTGATGCAGCGTTTGCAGAATCTTTACCGTAAAGAGGTGCGTCCCGCTCTGATAAAAGAGTTCGGGTACAGGAATATCATGCAAGCCCCGCGTTTGCAAAAGATCGTGGTCAACGTGGGCGTAGGCGAGGCACTGGAGAACGCCAAGGCGATAGATCACGTGGTGCAGGACATTGTGACGATCACCGGATAGCGGCCCGT
>QMOE01000006.1 GCA_003648125.1 Chloroflexota bacterium | reverse complement strand
GGACGCCCGCTATGGAGCGCGGCCATCTTGGCCGCATGCGGACGGGGACGCCTGCTATGGAACGCGGCCATCTTGGCCGCATGCGGGCGGGGACGCCTGCTATGGAGCGCGGCCATCTTGGCCGCATACAGGCGGGGACGCCCGCGTTCCCAGGTAGTCATCGGAACGCGGGCATTGGAGTCACCCTGACTTGTCGTAGGGGCGAGGCAGCCCCTACTCCTCTTTTTCTGTTTTATCTGCGTTCATCCCTGATGTGACGTTTTACACAGATTTTACACCCCCTTGACCGCCAGATAATCAAAAGGTTCGAGAATAGATCGTGAAACATAATCACACTATATGGAGGTGAAACTATGAAAACAAGATTTGTATTGCTCGCTGGCGTGACGCTTCTGGCGGTGACGTTCGGCTCCGTGGGGATCGCATTGGCGCAGGCTGAGGACGGTCCTCAGGTCCCCGCTCACTCTGTGCGAGAAGGTGCCCGCGTCTATGGCCTGCTCGAAAGCATTGGCGATGAGAAACTGACACTCGCCACTCCCGTCGGCGCGGTGACGCTCGTCACCGACGCCAACACCCGCTTCCGCATCCCCGGCGTGGAGGAGGCCGGCCTGGACGACCTGGCTGCCGGCGACACCCTGGCTGCCAGTGGTTGGTGGGAGCAGGAAGAGAACACCTTCCACGCTTTCGGCGTGCTGCGTCTGGAGAGCGACCACACTCTCCCTCTAGCCGGTAAGCTGGAGACCATCGGCGACGACACTCTGACGGTCGAGACCGGGCGTGGCGTTGCCACTGTCCACGTGAGCGACGAGACCGAATACCGTATCCAAAACGTGGAGCAGCCCGGCCGGGATGATTTGGAAGAGGGCATGCGGGTCATCGTCAAAGGAACGCTCGATGCCGGTGGCAGTCTGCTGGCGCAGACAGTCGCCGTGCCCCACGTTGGGCCGCGCCAGGGCCGGCTGCAGGGCGAGGTAGTAACGGTCGAAGGGGATACCCTTACCATCCGCGCCGCTCGAGGCCGCGAGTTCACGGTGTTGACCGACGAGACAACCGAGTTCCGCGTGCCGGACGTGGATAACCCCTCCATCGCCGATCTGGCAGTAGGGGACCGTATCGCCGGTGAAGGCGAAGCTGATGAGGATGGTATGCGGGCCACTCTCGTGATCGTGCTGCCGGAGCAGGCGACACGACTGAACGGCGAGGCGTTCGCTGTCAACGGGACGACCCTGGTGCTCGATACCCCCGGCGGGCAGGTGAACGTCCTCACCGATGCGGACACCGTCGTCCGCATCCCCGGCGTCGAAGAACCCGCGCTGGGCGACATCGAAATTGGGGCGCGAGTGACGGCTGCTGGCACGTGGGATGACGCCGCGACCTTCCGCGCCTTTGCCCTGGGCGAGATCGGCGGTCGCCGGGCCGGACAACCAGGGGCCGCGCGCGGGCGCGTCATCAGCGTTGGGGCGGATAATCTCGTGCTGGGCACTCCTCAAGGCCCAGTAACGGTGCTGGTGGACGCAGAAACGCAGTATCGCGCACCCGATGTGGAAACCCCCAGCCTCGACGACATCACGACCGGCGACTCGGTCGGCGTGCGGGGAGTGTGGAACGAAGATGGCACCCTGCAAGCCACAGTGGTAGCGGCAGGGGGAGGCAAATCACGGGGCGCTGCATTGCGCGACCGGATGGGGCATAAACATCTCTGAGGTTTTACTAACCGCCATATAACTCGAGGTGCCCGGCACTTGCGCAGTGCCGGGCACCTGAGCAGTTACACCACCACAACAAAACAGGCCGAGTTTTTAGCTCGGCCTATTTGCCGTTTATAGGCGGGCGCAAGGCCACCCCTACTCGACGAAACCGACGTACTCTGTGGGCCAGTACGAGAACCAGGCGTGCCCCACGATGCAATCGATCGGCACCGGCCCAAAGTTGCGCGAGTCATTGGAAGCGCCCCGGTTATCCCCCATGACGAAAACGTGGAGCGGAGGGATGGTCTTGGGGCCATAGCTACCTCCGCCCCGGTTGACCTTCCAAGTCTCTTCGAGCAACTCGCCATCTATGTAAACCTCTCCGCTGCGCACCTCAATGGTCTCGCCGGGCAGGCCGATCACGCGCTTGATCAGCATATCTGTCTGCTCTGGCAAATCAATGACGACGATGTCGCCGCGCCGGGGGCCGTGGGAAAAGCGGTACGTGACTTTCTCCACCACCACGCGCTGGGTAGTGTGCAGGGTGGGTTCCATACTCTGCCCCAGCACCTGTGTGGCCTGGGCCAGGAAGAGATTGATCACCAGGGCGATGACGACCGCCGGGATGACCGTTTCGGCCACCTCGCGTAACGCCTGCAACAGCCACGGCAGCACTCTGATTGGGGTGCTATCAGGTTCTTGCTCGATTCCCTGGTCTTTGATCATCTCTTCTACGGCTATCTCTCTGTGGTTTCAGCAATTTTCATTATGTCATTGCGAGGAGCATTTTTTGCGACGAAGCAATCTCCAAGCGGATGGGGGAGATTGCTTCGCCTCGGTAAAAACGTCCGGTGCTCGCAATGACACCTCAAATTGAGAATTGCTGGTGTGGTTTAGCGCCGGCGAGGAGAGCGGCGGTCTTTACTGCGCCCTCTGTTGCTGCTCCTGTTCCCGCCGCCTGGCCTGTCGGCGGCCTGAGCTTCCTCCAGCGTCCATCCTTCCAGCACGGCCCGGCGCGAGAGGCGGATTTTGCCTTCGGCGCTAATGCCTGTCACCATGACCATGATCTCGTCACCGACCCGCGCTACGTCCTCGACGGTGTTGACGCGATAGTCAGCCAGTTGCGAGATGTGTACCAACCCGTCTTTACCGGGCAGAATCTCGACGAAGGCGCCAAAATCAGTGACGCGTACCACGCGCCCGGTGTAGATGTGACCCAACTCGGCGTCCTCGATCAGCGATTCGATCATTTTTTGCGCTTTCTCTGCGTCTGGGCCACTGGTCGAGGCGACATAGATGGAGCCATCGTCCTCGATGTCCACGCGCACGTTGCACTCTTCCTGGATGGCACGCACGGTCTTGCCGCCGCTCCCGATGACGGCTCCCAACTTGTCGGGATGCACGTGCAGGATGGTTATGCGGGGCGCGTAAGGCGAAAGCTCTGCCTGAGGCGCAGAGATGCACCCCTCGATCACGTCCAGAATCTGCATCCGCGCCTGCCGCGCCTGTTCCAATGCCTGTGACAGAATATCGTAGGAGAGACCAGCGATTTTGATGTCCATCTGCAAGGCGGTGATGCCATCGCGCGTGCCGGCGACCTTGAAATCCATATCTCCGATGTGGTCTTCCAACCCCTGGATGTCGGTCAGGATTTGGTAACGCTCACCCTCCGTCATCAACCCCATGGCAATACCAGCGACCGGGGACTTGATGGGCACGCCGGCGTCCATGAGCGAGAGCGTACTCCCGCACACGCTCGCCATCGAGGTCGAGCCGTTGGAACTGACCGCCTCACTGACGACGCGAATGGTGTATGGGAACTCGCCGCTGTCGGGGAGCACAGGCATCAGCGCCCGCTCGGCCAGCGCGCCGTGTCCGATCTCGCGGCGTTTGGGGCCACGCATCGGGCGCGCCTCGCCGGTGGAGTAGGGCGGAAAGTTATAGTGGTGTATGTACCGTTTGGCGTCATTGGGGGAGAGATCATCCAGCATCTGCTCCTCCCGGGGCGTGCCCAGCGTGGCGACGGAAAGCACCTGGGTCTCGCCGCGAGTAAAGAGGCCAGAGCCGTGCGTCCGGGGCAGCAGCCTCACCTCGGCCGAGAGGGGACGGATGGTATAGGGGTCTCGCCCATCGGCGCGGACGCCCTCTTCGATAGTGCGCCGGCGGATGATATCGCGCTCTGCCTCGTCGAACGCTTCTCGGATGTTTTTCTCATTCCATTCCTGGCCCAGGTTCTCGATCAGTTCATTCCGCAGACTTCTCAGCCGCTCATTGAGGTCCTGCTTGCTCGCCGCGCCATAGATGGCCTCCGGCAGCCGCTCCCCCACCTGCTGGCGGACGGTTGCACGCAACTCGTCGGGCAGGACGTGGGGCGTATAGTCTCGCTTGGGCTTGCCCACCGCCTCCCGCATCTCGTTCTGGGCGCGAATTATGTCCTGTATCGCTTCGTGGCCCAGGCGGAGCGCCTCGACCATCATCGCTTCGCTCACCTCGTTCGCTCCGGCCTCGACCATCAACACGGCGTCGGCGCTGCCGGCCAGCCGCAGGTCGAGCGCGCTGTTCCCCATCTGTGAGATGGGCGGATTGATGACGGTCTGCCCGTCTATGTATCCCACGCGCACAGCTCCCACCGGCCCGTCGAACGGAATGTCCGAGATAATGAGGGCAGCCGAAGCGCCGATGACGGACAGGATGTCGGACTGGTGCTCCTCGTCTTGCGAGAGAGGGGTGATGACGATCTGCACGTCGTTGCGCAGCCCCTTGGGGAAAAGGGGCCGAATGGGGCGGTCGGTCAACCGCATGATCAGTATGGATGATTCGGTTGGTCGTCCCTCGCGGCGGAAGAAAGAACCAGGGATGCGGCCCGCCGCGTAGAGCCGTTCCTCAAAGTCCACAGTGAGGGGAAAGAAATCAATTCCCTCGCGGGCATTGTGCGACATTGTCGCCGTGACGAGTAACACCGTATCGCCACAGCGAACTGTGACCGCACCGCCTGCTTGTTGGGCCAGTTTTCCGGTCTCGATGGTGACGACCTCATCTCCCAACGTAGCGGTAAATTTTTGACTATTCACTTTTTACACCTCCGTGTCTGGTTGAGGCCAGGCGAAGGTCAGGGACTGGAGGGTGGCTCGTAACAATTATTTGTCGCTACGGGACAATCTCCAATTCCTGGACCTGCGCCGGGTCTCCTAAAAATTGGGCAGGCACAAGACACTACCCTTACTAAAAATGTTTCTTTCAGGATAACTGCTCAAGCATAGCCCGTTCAAGTTTTCAGGGTGCCCGGCACTTTACGCAAGTGCCGGGCACCTGAGCAGTTACCCTTCAGGTACATCAAACGAGTAGATGGGCAATCATCCCACATCTACTCGTTTGGTTGACTTGCTCTGGGTATGTGACTACCTGCGCAACCCGAGTCGCTGTAAGAGTTCCTTGTAACCATCGGGGTCTTTGCGACTGATATAGATCAAGTGACGCCGGCGTTGGCCTACCATTTTGAGCAGGCCGCGCCGAGAGTGCTCATCGTGCTTGTGGGCTTTCAAGTGCTCCGTCAATTGATTGATCCGGGTGGTCAACATCGCGATTTGTACTTCGGGCGAGCCGGTGTCATCGGGCGCCCGGCCATATTCTTGAACAATAGTTTCTTTCTCTGTCTTACTTAACGGCACCGTGTTCCTCCTTAAACAAACAACACACGTGGGAAGTACACTCTCCTCCCTCATTGCCGGGTTATTTTACCACGATTCAGCCTCATGCGCAACATGGTCAGGGCGGATTGCCAATCCGCTCTACTTGCGGTAGAATGGCGCGAGATGAGAGATGTGGAAGAAACGCGCGAGACACCATCGCGGCGAGTAGAGGTCGCACAGGCGGCCGGGATCGTGGCCCTGGGGAATGTCACCAGTCGGGTGTTGGGCCTGGTGCGGGAGATGGTCAATTCTGGCCTCTTTGGCGCTGGTCCCCACGTGGACGCGCTGAACGCGGCTATTCTCGTTCCCAACACGCTCTACGATCTCTTGGTGGGCGGTATGGTCAGTTCGGCCCTCATCCCTGTCCTCTCCGACTATGCCGTTCCAAAGCGACGGGCCGAATTGTGGCATTTGCTAAATGTGCTCCTCAGTATTACTTTGCTGGCGTTGTGCGCGCTGGTTTTGCTGGGCGAGTTTTTTGCCCCCCAGATCGTCTGGCTGCTGGTAGAGGGGCTGTCTCCTGACTATCAGGCTTTGGCGACCAGTCTCTTGCGATTGGTGTTGCCGGCTGTTGTTTTCCTGAGCATATCCAGTATTCTCTCTGGTGTTCTCTACGCGCTCAAACGGTTCACCTTTCCGGCCTTTACCGCCGCCATTTTCAACGCCGGGGTCGTCATCGTGGCGTTGTTGCTGGGCCGCCGCTGGGGAGTCCATAGTATGGCGGCCGGGTTGTTGGTGGGGGCCGCTCTCCAGGTGGCGTTTCAACTGCCGGGGTTGCGGGGCGCTCGTCTGCGCTTTGTGTTCGATTTTCACCACCCGGCCCTGCGCCGCATCGGTCGCCTGTATTTGCCTATCTTGATTGGCCTGGTCGTAGATACGCTGGCGGTGTTCCTGAGTTACAATCTGGCCTCCCGCATCGGCGGGGGTTCTATCTCTTGGATGAAGTATGCGGCGACGATCATCCAATTTCCCCTGGGGTTGGTCGTCACGGCAGTCTCTATCGCTATTCTGCCCACACTCTCCCGCCAGGCTGAGGCGGAGGATGCAGGCCCTTTCCAGGCTGTCCTGGCCCAGGGGCTGCGGCTGGTGCTGGCATTGATCATCCCGGCCACGGCCGGCCTGTATGTGCTGGCGCACCCCGTCGTCGCCCTCAGCTTTGAGCACGGCGATTTTACCCCGGCGGATACGGTGGCGACCGCTGTCGCGCTGCGCTGTAATCTCTTGGGCCTGCTCTTTGCCGCCCTGGACCAGCCACTCATCTTTGCCTTTTACGCTCGCAAGGATACATTGACGCCCGCTCTCGTGGGCGTGGGGACGACGTTCCTCTACGTCCTGATGGCTCTGACCCTCTGGTGGACGGGCGCACTGACCCTGCCGCTTCTGGTACTGGTCAACTCGCTCAAACTGACCGCTCACGCGCTGGCTATGCTGGCGCTGACGCGGCGTCGGCTGGGCGGATTGGGCGCTCACGGGCTGTGGACTCTCGTGCTCAAGGCATCGCTCGCTTCGCTGGTGATGGCCGTAGCAGCCGGGGGGGCGATGCGCGGGTTGATTGGGGTATCGCCGCCGGGATTGCTGGGGGAACTGTTGGTCGTGGGCGGGGCTGGGGGCGTCGGGGTCGTGGTCTATGGGATTTTGGCTCTGGGCTTGCGAATCGAAGAGATTCACCTGCTCCGCGCCGCCGTCGCCGGTGGGCTGCGCCGCTTGACGGGTGTTGGGCGGTAGATTATAATGCCAGATGTGAGGCATGAAAATTGGAGATTGAGCAAATTCAACCGGTTCGTCCGGAGCAGTACGACGAGGCATATTTTCTAAGCTCTTGCGAAGGGTACGTGGAATTCATCGCCAGTGAGGGGGCGCACCTTTCTCGCCGCCTGCGCGAGGCTTTCGATGTGGCCGAGGTCGCGCCGGGGATGCGGGTGCTGGACATCGGCTGCGGGCGGGGCGAGATCGTGCGTCACTGCGCGAGCCTGGGGGCGCGAGCTTACGGCGTAGACTATGCGCCGGTGGCGTTGCGTATGGCGCAGGACGCCGGGAACGTCTATCAGGCTAATGCCAGGCGGCTACCCTTTCCTGCCGCTTTTTTCGACCGCGTGCTGATGTTCGACATCGTGGAGCACCTGCACCCGTGGGAACTGGACCAGGCGTTGGCGGAGGCGCGGCGGGTGCTACGCTCGGATGGACGGCTGATCGTCCACACCGCTCCCAACGTCTGGTACGATAGGTACGCCTACCCGCTGGTGCGGCTGGTGCGCACATTGATGGGCCAGGGGACAGAATATCCCCGGGATCCCCGCGCCATCGTTCCGGAAAATCTTGATGTGCACGTGAACGAGCAGAGCGCGACCAGTCTCCGGCGAGTGCTGCGGCGGGCGGGATTCCGCGCCCAGGTGTGGCTGGATACGCCCCCACAGAACCGGCGGGAGGGATGGATGTTTCGGGCCGCGCGGCACATTTTGTTCAACTGGCCCCCTTTCTCCTGGTTCTTTGAGCGGGAAGTGTTCGCGGTGGCGCGGGTGGACGTTTAGACATGAAAGACCGACGCGCGGTTGACGAGCTATCCATAGAAGAATTGGAAGAGGTACTGCGCATCCGTAAGCGGGAGACGCGGATGGAGCGTCTGCGCCAGATGGGTAAAGAGGCCGAGGCGAGCAGTTTCGATCCATTGGCTCCCCAGCCCACTGAGCCTCAACCGTCTCCCTTGCCGACGGCCCACCGGCGCTTTGGAGATGCAGGGGCCACGGCGCAGTACCGCGCCCACGCGCTGGACGAGATGACCGTGGACGAGGAACCCAATCGAGAACGGCGTCAGATTCGCTGGGATTGGCTGCGCGACAAGAGTTTGTTGATGGTCGAACTGGCCCTGGTGGTGTGCTTGATCCTGGTGTTGATTAGTTTGCAGGCGACACAGCGCGAGATCAACACAGAATCTAGCCAGGCTCAACAATTGCCCACTCTCACGCCTACCCCGCTCATCCAGGTGGTCGTGCTGCCGGGCGGGCACAAGCCGCCCGATTCGTCCAGCGCCCCCGTGCCGGAGGAGATACCCGCTCATCTGCGCGATTTAGTGAGCGCGATCACGCCGCTGCCCTTGCCCACACCGGGACCAGAGCAGGCCATCCGCATCCAGATTCCGGCCATCGGCGTGGACGGGCCGGTCGTGGAGGGGGACGACTGGGAATCTCTCAAACAGGGGGCGGGCCATCACGTCGGCAGCGCCAACCCCGGCGAGAGTAATAACTGCATCATCGCAGCCCACAACGACATCTTTGGCGAGATGTTCCGCGACCTGCCGGACCTGGACTTGGGTGACGAGATATTTATGCACACCGCCAGCCGGGTCTATCGTTACGTCGTCACCCAGAAGCGCATCATCGAGCCGACGGATGTGAGTGTGATGTATCCCACTTCCAGCCCGGTGCTGACGCTGATCACTTGCTATCCGTATGGGATTGATACACACCGCATCGTCGTCATTACAGAGTTACAACCGTAGAGAGGAGAAAAAGTATCGTGGCTAAGAAATCACGTCGTGCCAGGAAAAAGAAGGGGCAACAAGTACGTCTTTCGCGAGCTCAGATGGTGCAGCCGGGTGCTAATCAGGTGTCCCCAGTCCCTACCGTGGCGGCTGCGGCGCGGCCTGTACCTAAAGCACAGACATCTGACCTGCAAGAAGAGTACCGCTATGTCATCACCGACCTCA
Source organism: Chloroflexota bacterium (assembly GCA_003648125.1). The sequence goes on along the minus strand of QMOE01000006.1, from coordinate 8,539 downwards.
AACGTATCGGTCTCATTGCTTTGGCGATGTTGGTGGTGCTGGTCGTTCTGGCGCTGCTGCTAACCTGACGTTTGATGCTCGACGCACCAGCACCGCCAGTCCCCACGACACTCCCAAGTGGAACACAATCGCCAGCCACAGATTCTGGGTCATCAAAAATAATACGCCGCTGACCGCGGCCAGCGCCCCGCGCATCAACTGGGCGGGGGCTTTTTGCGGATCGGCTAACCCTGTGCGCCAAACCGGATTGAGCGCGGCCTCCAGCGCCGCCAGCGCCAGCGCGGCCCAGACTCCCCAGTACGCGCCCAGGGCGAGAATAGGCGCGTTGCGGTAAAAGGCCCAGTGGATTTCGTGGTAGGCCGCCTCCCGCAATAGCACCCATCCAGAAGCGTCGGCCCCGGCAACCACATCATCCGCATTAGCGGCGGTCAACGCTCGACGATAAGCCCACCAGCCCAGCGCCAGCAGTGCCCATGCGCAGACCCCCAGCGCCGCTGCCCATCCCACGTCGCGCGCCCAGTCAAGCCAGTTGGCAGCGGGAAGGGCGTTCACCTTTTCCCCGCTCAGTCCCAAAAACTCCCCGATGACCGCATCACGGCCCCACAGGAGCGCCCCGTAGGGCACGCCGACATAGTACAACAGACGCAGGAACTGGAGCAGCCACGGGGCAAAGCGCCAGGTGGTCAAAGGGGTGATAAATTTGTCTATGGCTGCGGAACGGGATTGGCGGAGGAACCAGGCCAGATTTGTCCAGAGTACGGCCAAAAGTAGAGAACCGCTCAACCACAACCACGCTGTGGCAGGGTCAGGCATATCTTATTTCCCCCGCAGTGGCACACTCAGCTTGATCTGCGTGCCTTTCCCCGGCACTGAGGAGATCGCCAGTGTGCCACTGACCAGTTCGGCCCGCTCGTACATGTTGATCATACCCAGACTGCCGCGCTCGTCGTAGCGTGTCTGTACTGCATCTACGTCGAACCCGCGGCCGTCATCTTGTACCTCGGCGACGAATGTGCTATCTTGGAGGTACAATCGGATCTGGATTTCACTGGCCTGGGCGTGCTTGCGGGCGTTGCCAATCGCTTCCTCGATGATGTAGAAAATCACGCCCTGAGCGTTTTTATCCAGCGACTTGTCCACATCCGGCTTGGCGTGCAGATGAATCGGCAGGTCATCCGTCTCGGCCAGTTTGATGATGTATTGCTCTAGCGCAGCTTGCAGCCCTTGTGATTCGAGAATGAGGGGCCGGAGTGTAAAGAGCATGTGGCGGATTTCTTTCACCGTATGGCGCGCCAACTCTTCGGTCCGCGCCAATTCATTGGTCGCCTGGTCTATGTCGTGTTCCTTTTTTATCAACATCTGGGCGTAATTCAGCCGCATAGCAATCGCTGCGATGCTCTGCGTGGGGCCGTCGTGCAGGTCGCGGGCCAGCTTCTTGCGAGCGTCCTCCTCCACCACCACGATGCGCTCCTTTTCCTCCATCAGGCTCTGGTAAAGCTGGGCATTTTGGAGCGCGACGATAGCCTGGTTGCATATAGCGGTGAGCAAATTTTTGTGATCCTCCGTGTAGACTCCGGGTTGAGAGCTGCCGAAAACCACCACGCCAAAACTCTCAAACCCAGCCCGCAAGGGCACGATGATTGCTTGTTGGCAACTATGCATCATGACGAGTTGGCCTAACTCTGGGTCTGCCGATGGATTGGCGACGATTATGGCCTCCGCTGTCGTCAGCGCTCGCGCCAGGACTCCCCTTTGACCCCTAAAGATGGTTTTTTGATCTCGCTGCGTCAGGTGACGCGAGGCCACGATACACAAATCACTTTTACCAAAGAGCATCACCATGCTCACGTGAGAAGAATCTGGGCGACCCCATTCGTGCATCCCTGCTTCGCCTACTTCGAGCACTGCTTCTAGCACTTTATTGTAATTCAATGTCGCACTGAGCGTGCTCGCCAACTCGAAAATTGCCCGCACACGTTCTTGGACAACGCGCAGTTTTCGCAGTTCGGTTTCCTCTTCCAGCCGGTGTTTGCGCGCAATAGCTCGCTTTACCCGATCTCCCACCAGCCCGCTCACCGCAGCCGCCAGCAGGAGAGTCAGAGAACTGACCACAAAGGGGAGCAAGTCCATCCACGATGTGCCAGGTGGTGCAATGACATACCCGGCGTAGCCGCAACTCACCACAATGACCAGGGAGACCAGCAAGCTGATTATCCAGGGAAAACGCAGCGCCGCAGTGAGAATGGGAAATAAGGCAAAGAATAGCAACGGACTAGCCAAGCCGCCTGACGCGATGGCGAAGCAAATAGTCAAGAGCGTGTCAAGCATCAACGTTATAAATGGCATGTAGCGAGGGCGAGAGCCGTAAGCGAGCAACAACATCACGGAGAGATTATAAAGGGCTGCGAATACCAAGAGAATGATTTGGGGGAGCAGGGGGGTGGCGTCGAGGAGATATTCTTTGTGATTGATGAATGTATCCGTAAAGCTAACGAGACCCACGCTTACCAGGAGCAACCAGCGCAGGTTGCTGATGAGCCAATCTACCTCAAAGTGTCCATTGGTGCTACGGGATGTAGACATAAATCACTTTCCGGTATATACCAAGCAGGCCGCAGATACTGGGGGGGCGCCTTCACCTCCACGCAGTCGCGGCCTGGTGCTAGCAGAGTGGGCGCGAAGGGACTTGAACCCCTGACCTCTACAATGTGAGTGTAGCGCTCTGACCAACTGAGCTACGCGCCCCAAGTAGGGACATTATAGCACTGAATTTTTCAGGCTGCAAGTTTCGCTTTTTGGGTGTTCTAGTGTAACTTACGCGTATGCTTGTCAGTCTATGTTCGGTGGATGTTCCATTCTGCGCGACAGGCGAAATGTGATGTTGTCGAAGTAGTTGTGTGGCGCGTCTTGGCAATCAATCGAGGTATGCATTATTCCGTCGGAGGGCAATACCTGCCACGATGACCAGAACTCCAAGCCCCAGCGCTAAAAGCGCGATACTACTCATAGGGCGCAGACTCCCAGTAATGGGCAGGATAATCGTAGGTTCTGGGGTTGGCAAGACCTCAGGTGGGGAGGGTGTCTCGGGTGATGGAGGACGCACTGGCGTGGACGTAGGCTCCAGCGTCGGGCGAGGCGGCAGTGTTGGACCGATAGTAGGACGAGGTGGCAGCGTTGGGCCAATGGTGGGGCGGGGCGGCAACGTCGGTTCGATGGTGGGACGCGGTGGCAGGGTAGGCGTCTGATCCTGGGCCACTACAATCGTCAGTCGCCCAGTCACGCTCACCAGGCAAATAAGCATGCAGATTACAAGCTGCAAACTGCGAATTGCGGATTTATCATTCGCCATTTGTCATTTGACACTTGGCCTTCGGCGATGAATTGCACTGACGCCGACCCCTATGGCGATAAACGCCAAGCCCGCAATCAGCAGCATGAAGCCATCCCAGCCCGCTCCGCCGGAATCGGGCAGTATAGAGGGTACTGCTGTGGCTGTAGCGGGGGATTCTGTGGCCGGTGTCCCAGTCGGCTCCGGCGAAGCAGTTGGCGGTGGCGGAGTGTCACGGGTCGGCGCGGGAACTGGTCGAGTTGGCGCGGGTGCAGAGCGCGTTGGCTCCTGGGCCATAGAAACAGAGGTGCGAGGGAGCGCCAGTACAAAGGCCAGCGCGACAATTGCAATAACTATCAACACGTATCCCCACGTGGCAGAGTCGTGCTGTTGGTTTCCCTTCATTCGATTCCCTCCCGCTCAAGATCTTTTATCCTTGCCAGTATACTACAGTCTCATATCGCGTCAAATTCTTATATCACACCGTGTCTACTCTCGCTCAAAACGTATCTTTTCAATATCCAGTTGACTCCCTCCCACTCTTTTCAGAGCAGGAGGGAGTTCCGTACCGACGTACAGTTAGCGCTAGTGAGGTGGAACATTGGGACGTGGTGACGGTGGTGCGAGGGTGCCATGCACACCAGCGGCGCCAGCCTCCCCTCCCACGCCGGTCACGGTAACGTTGTGCGGCCCGTACACATTGTTCTGCTCGTCAGACTCGTACACCGCGCCATAGTCTACACCCGGGTTCCAAGAGTCCACCTGGGCGTAGAGGATTTGAGTGCCCGGCTCACCAAACGAACCGATGAACCGACTATAACCCTCACCCCAGTAATGCTCGTCATTGTAATGCAGGGTGACTGATTCACCTGGGTCTAGGCCGCACAATGACCACACCAGACCGCCTTCAGACTGGGCATCGAACCATCCCATGTTGACCTCGATAGGTAGCTTGGCTGGGTTGATGTATAGATCAATCCAGAAGCACCCCTCCGTCGCCCGCGTGCCCTGGTTCTCGACAGTGATCGCGATGTCAACCTCCTGGCCGGCGGCTGGGCTGGCGGGAGTGACTGCAATCTCGGTGACCACCAGGTCGGGCAGGTTGACGCCGGGAGCGTGGCTACTAAAGACGAGCGGCAAATAAGCCTTGTACTGATCCGGCCGCGCCCCGTTGAACAGGTGGGTCTCCGCCTCGATCTCCAGAGTGGCGTGTCCCTCGAACCCGTCGTCCACGATAGCCACGTTGCTGATATACGCGCCGCCGGGGATGAACTCTAGCTCAGTGATGACCACGCTGAAGGTAATCGTTACCTGATCACCCGCGTTCAACTGGCCGGCCCAGGTGATGGCCTGCGCCAGCGGATCGTAGCTACCGCCGGAGACGCTGCCCGGTACGTAGCTGGTGTATTGAGGGATGGTATCCGTCATAGCCACCGTGTAACCGTTCATCCTACCGCCATTATTCAGGACGATGGTGTAAACCAGGGTGTCGCCGGCGTAGGCAGTGTCGGCGCTCACTTGCTTTGTCGAAACACTCAAATCAGGGCTGGAGACAACCGTCACACTCTCTGTATCCTGGTTACCTTGCCCGTCACCGGCGACGTGAGCCGTCGTGCTGATCACGATGCCGTTATCCAGCACCGGGTCGAGATCGACGACGATGAACCGTTCCTCGTAGAAACCGGGCGGCAGACCGATGATATCCCAGTCAACGTGTATTCCCTTATCTTCTCCGCCGGGGCTGAAAGCGACGAGAGTTGTGTTCTCTGGAATTTCTATTCGGGCCAGGCCGCTGTTCAGTGGTTCCGTGCCGCTAAAGGCCAGAGTGTAGGTGATTCGCTCCCCGGGTTGAACTGTGTCTTGATCATCAGTCAGGCGGATGCCCATCTCGTGACCCACATAGGTCTCTGCCGGGCCGATCTCGAACACGTTGCCGTGCCCGTCGTCCACCGTGGCCGTGTTCGCCACGATGATGCCGCCCGCCAGCCCCGCGTCCAGACGCGCGGTGTAGCGGATAGTGACCGGTTCGTCCACGTTCACCGGCCCGCTCCAGCGCACCTGGCGTTCGACGGGGTCATAAGTGGCCGCGCCGCCGCCGATGACGATAGGCCCACTGACAAAGTCCACCTCAACCGGCAGCGTGTCGGTCATCATCACCGTCGAACCATTCATATTACCGCCGTTGTCCAGGGTGATGGTGTACTCGATCAACTCACCTGGCGGGGCCACGGCGCGATCAACCTCCTTCGTCGAAGCACCCAGGTCGGGCGCCGAGTGGACGGTGGTCTGCGCAGGACCGATGTCGAACGGATCGTGCCCGGTAAAGTCATCGTCCAGTGTAGCCGTGTTCTCGATCAGCGTGCCATTATCCAGCGGGCTGTTGACCGTGACATAGTACTCAATGACCACGTTCGTGCCGGGCATCACCTGGCCGCTCCAGTAGATGCGGCGGGCGATGTGGTCCCAACTGGCCGGCGGCCCGTTGAGCACCGTCGGCCCGCCGGCGTGGCTGACCTCGGGCGGCAGCACGTCGCTGACAGTAGCGAGGGCAACCATATCGCCAGAGTTGACCAGCGTGATCTCATAGTGCAGCACCTGACCCGGCACCGCGTCGCCCAGGTCCACCACCTTGGTGGAGGTAGATAGGTTCGGTTCGGAGTGGATGGTGGTCACTACAGTGTTGGTATCAAAGGGGCTGTGTACCCCATCGTCCAGTGTGGCAAAGTTCTCGATCACCGTGCCGTCGTTGAGCGGGAAATCTACATCCACGCGATAGGTAATTATCACAGCGGTACCGGGTTCCACTTCCCCTGTCCAGCGGATGCGGTTGTAGGCCGCCTGGTACTCTACGCTGCCGCTGGTCGCGCCCGCACTGAGGGCCACGTAGGTCGCGTAAGCCGGGATCTCGTCCAGCACCACCGTGCTGTGGGCGATCATATCGCCGCTGTTGATCAGGGTGATGGTGTAGGTCAGAGTGTCGCCAGGATTAGCGTCCGCCTCGTCCACCTCTTTGGTGGAGGTCTCTAGGTTGGACGCTGAGTGCACCGTGGTCCGTGCCGGGCCGATGTCGAAGGGATCGTGCCCGGAAAAGTTATCGTCCACCGTAGCCTCGTTCTCGATTTCGACGCCGTCGTCCAGCGGGAACTCGATCTGCACGCGGTAGACGATCACCTGATCCACACCTGGCTCTACATCGCCCGTCCAGGTGACGGTGTTCGTCCCTCCATCGTAGGCCGCGCCGTTCTGCGCCACCCAGCCGTCCCAGGCCACGTGGTCGGGCAGTACGTCCGTCAGCGTGGCGCCCACCGCCGTGGCGTTGCCGTTGTTGCGCAGGGTGAGAGTGTACTCCAGATACTCGCCCGGCGCACTGTCCGCTTCGTCCACTTCCTTGGTCGAGGTGCTCAGGTTCGGCGCGGAGCCGACGATGGTCGTGGCCTCCCGTTCCACCACAGGGTTGATACCATCGTTGATGTCCACGTGGTTGACGATGAGCGTGCCGTTGGGCACCGAGGAATCCAGATCCACCTCGAAGGTGAGTTCCACGGGCGCGTCGGTATTGACCGTCAGACCGGTCCAGGTCAGCGTCCCTGCGCCAGCATCATACGTCGCTCCCGGCGGGGTGGTCACCAGCGTCACGTAAGCGGGCGGCAAGGTGTCCACCATCGTCACGTTCGTCCCGTTCATGTCGCCCACGTTCTCCAGCCGGATGGTGTACTCTAGCCGGTCGCCGGGCGAGGCCGTGCCCAGGTCCACTGCCTTCGTCGAAGCGTTCAGGTCGGGCGATGAGTGTACCAGCGTCTCTGTGGCGTTCGTGTCGAACGGCAGGTTGTAGCCGTCGTCTATGGTAGCTGTGTTGGTGATGAGCGTGCCGTCATCCAGCGGGTCGTTCACCCGCACATAATACTCGATAGTCACGGTGTGACCGGGCGGCACCTGGCCGTCCCAGTAGATGCGCCGCCCGCCGCTATCCCAGCCGCCGATACCGCCGCCTGTGACCACCGGCCCGGAGGCAAAAGTAACGTCGCCGGGCAGCACGTCGTCTACGTGGGCGTTGGCGGTCTGCGAGCCGGCGTTGACCAGCGTGATGGTGTAGCGCAGTTCGTCGCCGGGGCTGGCGCCGGCCAGGTTGACCGCCTTGCTCGACCCGCTCATATCCGGCGCGGCGCTGATGGTGGTCACCACATAGTTAGTGTCGGTCGCGCCGGGGTGGAAGTTGTCGTCAACGGTCGCCCAGTTGATGATCTCTGTCCCCTCGTCCAGCGGGAAATCGAGCAGCACGCGGAAGATGATGACCACGTTCGTGCCGGGTTCCACCTCGCCCGTCCAGCGGACGCGCTCGTACAGGGGTTGGTACTCGGCAAAGCCGCTAGAGGCGTTCACGCTGAGATTCACATAGCTGCTGTGGTCTGGGATATAGTCCAGCACCTCCGCGCTGTGAGCTACCATATCGCCGCTGTTGATGATAGTCAGTGTGTATTCCAGTTCCTGGCCCGGCGCGGCGGAGACTGTATCTACCTCCTTGAAGGAGGCGGTCAGGTCTGGCGCCGAGTGGATGGTGGTCTGCGCCGGGCCGATGTCAAAGGCCGGAGCGACTCCATCCTCCACAGAGGCGAGATTGGCGATGACCGTGCCGTCGTCCAGCGGCGTCTCCACCTGCACCTCATAGGCGATGACCACGTCGCTGCCGGGCGACACGTCGCCGGCCCAGGTCACGGTGGCGCCATCCCAGGCCGCTCCGTTTTGCGTCACCCAGCCCACCCAGGCGGTGTGCGCGGGCAGCACGTCGCTGAGAGAAGCGTCGGCGACCATGTCGCCGTCGTTGGTTAGAGTGATGGTGTAGACGAGGTGAGCGCCCGGCACCGCATCGGCCTGATCCACCACCTTGGTAGAAGCAGACATGTCCGGCGCGGAGGTGACAATGGTCGTCGTGCTATCCTCGGCCTGCCCCTCGTCGTCGTCGGAAAAGTAAGCGTCGTTGACGATGGGGGTACCGTCGTCCAGCGGCTCGTCCACGTCCACCGTGAGCTGCACGATGCCGCTCTCGCCCGGATCCAACGTACCCAGATTCCAGGTGACCACACCGCCTGTCTCGATGCATCCGATTGGCTGGCAGTCATTGTAGGTCGTGTTGGCCGGCACGGTATCCGTGATGAGCGCGTTGGGCGCCACCTCGTCACCGGTGACCTCGTAAGCGAGGGTGTAGATGATCTG
>QMOE01000005.1 GCA_003648125.1 Chloroflexota bacterium | reverse complement strand
GGTCTACCGGGCGGGGCGCTACGTGCCGGGCGCACGCATCTGGGGCTGCCAGGTGCAACAGATGGTACAGGGCGGGCGAGAGGTGCTTTTGGGCATGAGCCGCGATCCGCAGTTTGGGCCGCTGGTCGCCTTTGGGCTGGGCGGCATCTATGTGGAGGCACTGAAGGATGTCGCCTTCCGCGTGGCCCCTTTCAGCCGCCAGGAGGCAGACGAGATGATCCACGAGATTCGGGCCTATCCGCTGCTGGAGGGGGTGCGCGGCGAGCCGCCGGCCGATCACGAGGCCATGGTGGACGCGCTGCTGCGCATCAGCCAGTTGGTGACAGATTTCCCCGAGATCGTCGAACTGGACATCAATCCACTGATGGTCTTTGAAGAGGGACGCGGGGCGATGGCGATTGACATGCGGTTGGTGCTTGGGTAGGTTAGTTCATGGGAAAAAGAGAGAATGAAACCACAGCTATCTTTGGACCTGCTAATTGAAGAAGCGGGGCTGTTCGCCAAAATTGAATCCGAACATTTCGACGCTTCCATTTACGGTGTTACGGATGGCAAGGCCATCGGTACCTACTTTGAGCACAAGTTTCGGGACTATGTGGCAGAAAAGTATTCCTACGAACAAGGCAGTTCGGCAAGTGGGATAGATTTCCCCGGCCTGGAAGTTGATATGAAGGTCACCCACACAAAACAACCACAATCTTCCTGCCCTTTTAAGGCAGCCAGACAAAAGATTTACGGCTTGGGTTACTCTTTGCTGGTGTTCGTCTATGAGAAGATTGATGATCCAGAAACTCGAATGGGTAGACTCGATATAGTTAACACAATCTTTGTAGACAAAAGCCGAACAGCCGACTTTCAAACGACTATGGGGATTCGGCAAATCTTACAGAACGATGGCAACAGTGACGATATTGGCGCGTTCATAGAGGATAGACGTTTGCCCGTTGATGATATTCAAGCTCACAAACTGGCTGAAGAAGTACTGCAAAATCCTCCCGAAATAGGCTATCTGACTATTTCCAATGCGCTCCAATGGAGACTTCAATATCGCCGGGTGATTGATAAAGCTGGTGAGGTGAGTGGAATACTACGGGTTCGATAAACGGGGCGCTATGGAAAAAAGCAACCATAGAATAGAATTTGGGGATTTTCAAACTCCAACTGATATGGCGCGCAGAATCTGCCGCTTCCTGTTTGAGCAAGGGGTGAGGCCCGCTTCTATTGTCGAACCTACCTGCGGCGAGGGGAATCTGCTGCTGTCTGCACTTGACCGGTTTTCATCTGCAACGAAAGCGATAGGCATTGATGTCAATCCTGAGTATATTGAGCGTGTCAAGAATAGATTGGTAACACAATCATACTCCCACAAGGTTCGTGTATTTCAAGGTAACTTTTTTGACCTGGATTGGGGACAGACATTTGATAACCTGCCCGATCCCGTGCTCGTGATTGGCAATCCTCCCTGGGTAACCAGTTCCGAGTTAGCGAGCTTGAACAGTGCAAATCTGCCTAAAAAGACCAACTTTCAAGGGCTTGCTGGACTTGACGCCAAAACGGGCAAGAGCAATTTTGATATATCAGAGTGGATGTTAATCCATATTCTAGAGTTTCTCGAACATCGTGACGCAACTATGGCGATGTTGTGCAAGACGAGCGTCGCTCGCAAGGTGCTCAGTTACACGTGGAAGCGAAATCTTGGATTGAGACGTTCACAACTCTATCTCATTGATGCCAAAAAAGCCTTTGACGCTTCTGTAGATGCTTGCTCGTTGGTCTGTGATGTCTCGACAGATGAACAGCGCGACCAGGTTTGCCACGTCTACGATGGACTATTTAGTGAAGCGCACCAATCTACATTTGGCTACAAAAACAATCGTCTAATTGCAAGTATCGAGTGCTATGAACAATGGAAACATCTCGAAGGAAATGGAAACTCTTACAAATGGCGTTCGGGGGTAAAGCACGATTGTTCAAAGGTCATGGAACTTGAGAAAGAAAAGCATGGTTTCAGAAACAAACTGGGTGAACTGTGCGATCTAGAGACCACGTATGTCTATCCAATGCTCAAAAGTTCCGATATTGCGAAAGAGAGCATACCTCAACCGTCAAGGTGGATGTTAGTCACACAGAGAACCATTGGAAAAGATACTACTTCCATCAAGTACACAGCGCCAAAAACCTGGGCCTATCTGATGAATCATAGCGCCCGCCTCGATAAGAGGCAAAGTTCAATTTACAAGGGTCGGCCTCGCTTTTCTATTTTTGGCGTGGGCGCATACTCTTTTTCACCCTGGAAAGTCGCCATATCTGGTCTGTACAAGAAACTACACTTTGCTATAGTTGGCCCTTATGCTGGCAAGCCTGTCGTCCTAGATGATACTTGCTACTTTATACCCTGCCAGAGTGAAGAAGAAGCTCGGTACTTGGCGGAACTATTGAACTCTGAAGCGGCAAAAGGGTTTTTCGAATCATTTATCTTCTGGGATGCGAAAAGACCCATTACAGCCAGTATTCTCAAGAGACTGAGTCTGGTAGCGCTTGCCAGAGAATTGGGCACTAGAGACAGAATAATGAGCTTTTTGGCTGCTAATGGATATTCTGCTCCGCCTCACAAACAGTTGGTTTTATTCGAGCGGGAAAAGGCCATCCGACCACGAGGTTATGATAGACGAGTTGCTGCGCATCAGCCAGTTGGTGACAGATTTCCCCGAGATCGTCGAACTGGACATCAATCCACTGATGGTCTTTGAAGAGGGACACGGGGCGATGGCGATTGACATGCGGTTGGTGTTGGCCCCATGATGAGGAGGAACAAAGATGGTCGGTACAGTTGCTCAAATGACCAGGGAGGAATTCACACATCTGATTGAAACCTCGGTTGAGCGAAAATTGTTAGAGATATTAGGCGACCCTGACGAGGGATTGACAATCAGAAGGACAGTGAGAGATAGACTCTTACGCCAGAGGAGGGCAGTTGCAGCGGGTGAGCGAGGCCAACCACTAGATAAAGTGGCGCAACAACTTGGACTGGAGTAATCACTATGTACCGCATCCACATTTTGGGCATGGTTCATTTTCACCCCTTGAGGAGCCAAAACACCTTTACACTTTTGTGGACGCCGATTTAGCAACTACTCGGGCCAATGAAGCGAGCGCTGGTTGAGTAACCGCCACGCTTTTTGTGGCGGCGTATCGAAACCCTTGTACTGAGCCTGTCAAAGTGAAGCGAGCGGCTTTTGCAATGAATTTCGCCCTACATGGGCCGCCTGCTTGGTTTCGACTTGTGTTGAGCTTGTCGAAACATACGCGCCTCCTGCGCTACTCAACCAGCGCAGGCTGAGCAGTTGCCAAGAATTTGTAAACGAGTTTTTCGGTGCTGACGAACCATGCCGAAAAAGTAAACAGTTTTGAGTGAAAGGAGCAAGGCGTGAAGGCTTTATACATTACTTCCATTGAGAGATTCTCCGGCAAGACTGCCGTCTGCCTGGCATTGGGGCGACGGTTGCAGAGGGAAGGATACAACGTCGGTTACTTCAAGCCTCTTTCCACCCAGCCGTGGGAGCCAACCCCCGGCCGGGCGCTGGACGAGGACGCCGATTTCGTGCGGCGCACGTTAAAATTGAAGGAATCATCCGCCGAACTCGTGGGGATCATCCTCACCCCCAAGCTGGCGCGGGAGATGCGTTGCGGCTGCGCCGAGCGCGACCTGATGTCGGAGGTCAAAACAGCCTACAAGCGCGTCGCAGCCGACAAAGACATCGTCCTGTTAGAGGGCGGCGCTTCCCTGCGCGAAGGGGGCAGTCTTGGCCTGGGGGCGGCTGCGGTGCTGGACGCGCTGGACGCACAAGCCCTGGTCATCGTCCGCTACCACAATCGGGTCAGCCAGGGGGACGATTGCGTGGCGGCGCGCCTTTGCCTGGGGGAACGGCTGCTGGGCATCCTCATCAACAGCGTGCCCACAAAAGAACAAAAACTGGCCGAACAGGTGTGCAATCCTTGCCTGGAAAAGCAAGGAATTAAAGTTTTTGGAACCTTACCCTTGCGAGAGCAACTGCGGGCCATCAGCGTAGGGGAACTGGCGGATGTGCTCAAGGGCGAGTTCTTGGCCCTGCCGGAGAAGCGGGACGCCTTGATCGAGAACCTGGTGGTCGGGGCGATGAGCGCGGAGCAGGCGTTGCCGCGCATCCGGCGTATAGCGGGGAGCAAGGCAATCATCACCGGCGGCGACCGGGCCGACATCCAACTGGTGGCGTTGGAAACGGCAACTCAATGTCTAATCCTGACCGGCCACCTGCGCCCTGTGCCGGAGGTACTGCGTCGCGCCGAAGAGATCGGAATCCCGGTGCTGCTGGTGCGCCAGAACACGATGGAGACAGTGGAGATCGTCGAGCGCGTGTTCGGCAAGACGCGGCTGGGGCAATCGGCCAAGTTGGAACAGTTCGAGGCGTTGTTGGAGGAGCATTTTGACTTTGAGCGATTGTATGAAGGGCTAGGAATGGCATAGAGCTATGAGGAGAAAAAAATGATCGAAACAGATATTGAATTCATGTTTGCTCGTGAGATTCTGGATTCGCGGGGCAACCCGACCGTCGAGGTGGAAATAGGACTGATGGGCGGAGCACAGGGACGGGCCGCCGTTCCCTCCGGCGCTTCTACAGGCGTCCACGAGGCGCTGGAGCTGCGCGACGGCGACGATGACCGCTACAACGGCAAAGGCGTGTTGCAGGCAGTCGCCAACGTCAACGACATCATTGCCGACGAGCTGTTCGGCTGGGACGCGACCGACCAAGCCGGGATTGATGCCTTACTGCTAGAGTTGGACGGCACGCCCAACAAGGGAAAACTGGGGGCCAACGGTATCCTGGGCGTCTCTCTGGCCGTGGCCCACGCGGCCGCCAACGCGCTCCAGTTGCCGCTGTATCGCTACATCGGCGGCGTACACGCCCACGTGCTGCCGCTGCCGGGGATGAACATCCTCAACGGCGGCAAACACGCAATGGACGGCCCCGATCTGCAAGAGTTTATGATCATGCCGGTCGGTGCGCCCACCTTTACCGAGGCGCTGCGCTGGGGCAGCGAGACCTACCACGCCCTCAAGGGAGTGCTCAAGAGCAAGGGTCTCTCCACTGGCGTCGGGGACGAGGGCGGCTTTGCGCCCAGCCTCAAAACGAACGAGGAGGCCGTCGAACTCATCCTGGAGGCCATTGAGAAAGCAGGCTACAAGCCGGGCGAGCATATCCGCATCGCGCTTGACCCCGCCGCCAGCGAGTTTTATGAAAACGGCAAATACGTGCTCAAGAAAGAGGGGCGCACGCTCACCAGCGCCGAGATGGTCGAGTTCTACGCCGATTGGGTGGAGAAATATCCCATCATCAGCATCGAGGATGGGCTGGCCGAGGACGACTGGGACGGTTTCGCGCTGATGATGGAACGGTTGGGCGACCGCATCCAGATCGTGGGCGACGATCTGCTGGTGACTAACGTGGCGCGGGTGCAAAAGGGAATTGATCTGCGAGCCTGCAACTCGTTGCTGTGCAAAGTCAACCAGATCGGAACGCTCACTGAGGCCATCGCCGCCGTGCAACTGGCGCAGCGGGCCGGCTGGACGGTCGTCGTCTCCCACCGCTCTGGCGAGACGGACGACGCCACCATCGCCGACCTGGCGGTGGCGCTGAACACTGGGCAGATCAAGACCGGCGCTCCCTGCCGCGCCGAGCGAATCGCCAAGTACAACCAGTTGCTGCGCATCGAGCAGGAACTGGGCGACGAATCGCTCTACGCCGGGATGGGGGCGTTCACGAATCTGTAGAACAGACCAAAGTCGGGAGGTGATGAGATGGATACATATCGCGCGATGAGGGGAAGCGAGGTTCCCCCTAGCAGTAGTGTCATTGCTTCCATCTACAACGAACGCTTTGATGGCTATGTGCGGGTATACAAAAATGGGTACGTCAAGATGACCTCGCCAGCAGGCACGGTGACAGCGCAGTTCAAGGAACTGGAGAAAGCCGATTGGCTGCGGGAGAGTTATATCCGCATGTTGATCGAAAGTGGAATAAGGGGACAGGAACTGCAAAGCGCTCTGGCTGCTATTGAGCGTGTGGATCAACGGCTCTCACAAACTGATCCAGAGGAAGCGCGAACAAGTCTATATGAACGATCACAGCAGCGTTTTCACGAGTGGTGCGCTGAGCAAGGCGTTGATTATGAAACACTCACGGATGAGAATGTAATTCGCATTGTAGCCCAGGGCGTTGAAACAGTGAGAGAGGAAGAATGTGTTGCTGGCGACGAATGACACCAATGTTTGGATCTCGGGCATCAACTGGGAGCATGGAAAACCACGCCAACTGCTAAAAGCGGCTCAGGGCAAGATGTTTGTCCACGTCACTTCCCTCGAAATCCTATTCGAGATTACGCGGGTGCTGCGAGACTATTTTGACTACTCTGATAAAGATGCCTACGAGTGGTACAGAGAGATAGGTGGGCTATCTAAAGTGGTTGCGCCCACTCTGCGATTAAACGTCATTGAAGCGGATCCATCAGACAACAAGTTCCTGGAATGTGCGTTAGAGGGGCAAGCGGATTTTATCGTCAGCGGCGATCATCACCTGCTTGATCTGGAAAGTTACCAGGGAATAGAGATCGTGAAAGTGAGCGAGTTCTTGCCCCAAGTACTTGGACAGAACGGGTAGTAGAGGGTAACTTATGCCACGCACCAAAATCGTCTGCACGATTGGCCCGGCCACTAACTCACCCGACATGATGCGTGCCCTCATCCGGGCCGGGATGAACGTGGCGCGGATCAACTTTTCTCACGGCGAGCGGGCCGCCCACGCCCAATCTATCTCCACTCTGCGCCAGATCGCGGAACAAGAGGATTGCCTCGTCGCCGTGATGGCCGACCTGCAAGGGCCGAAACTGCGCGTGGGCGAGATTGAGGGCGGAGCGGTCGAACTGCGCAAGGGCGAAATCGTGACCCTCACCTCTCGCCCCCGGCCGGACGCGGCGAACGAGATTCCCGTGCCCCACCCCGAACTGTTGCACGACCTGCGAGTGGGCCAGGCGGTGCTGCTGGACGACGGAAACCTGGAATTGACCGTCGCGCAGGCTGGTGAAAGCCACCTCGAATGTCGTGTGGTCACGGGGGGACGTCTGACCTCTCACAAGGGCATCAACGTGCCGGGGGCCGCGCTGCGCCTGTCCACGCTGACCCCCAAGGACCGCGCGGATGCCGCGTTCGCGCTGGAACAGGGAGTGGACTTTTTCGCTCTCTCATTCGTCCGCCGCGCCGCCGACGTGCGCGAGTTGCGGCAATTTCTCCAAGACAAGGGCGCGGATGTCCCCATCATCGCCAAGATTGAGAAACCGGAGGCGCTCTTCGCCCTGGATGAAATTCTGGCCGAGGCCGACGGTATGATGGTAGCGCGAGGCGATCTGGGGGTGGAGACCCCGGCCGAGGAGGTGCCGTTTCACCAAAAACGGATTATCCGCGCCTGCAACCGGGCCGGCAAGCCGGTCATCACTGCCACGCAGATGCTCCAGACGATGATCGAGAACCCGCGCCCGACGCGGGCGGAGGCCTCGGACGTCGCCAACGCCATCCTGGACGGCAGCGACGCGGTGATGCTCTCCGGCGAGACGGCGGTGGGGAGTTACCCTGTCGCGGCGGTGGAGACGATGGCGCGAATTTGCACCAACGCAGAGGCCCACCTGACCAGCAGCCCCATGCACGACGAATCCGGCAGCCACGAAACGATCACCGAGGCCATCAGTTGCGCCGCGGTCGAGATTGCTGACGAAATAAGCGGTACGGCGATCATCACTGCGACAATGTCCGGCATGACGGCGCGCATGGTGGCGCGTCATCGTCCCTCCGTTCCCATCGTGGCGGTGACGCCCAGCCAGGCGACGCTGGCCCGTCTGGCGCTCGTGTGGGGCGTGGAGCCGGTGCTCGTGGAACCGTTCGAGACCACCGACGATATGGTCGAGATGATGGTGCGCACGGTGCGTCAGAAAGGGGTAGCGGCCTGGGGAGACCCGGTGGTGCTGACGGCGGGCATCCCCTTTGGCAGCGGGGGCAGGACCAATATGCTCAAGGTGCACGTGGTGGGTGAGAGTGAGGAGGCGTGAAACGTCAAACGTGATGCGCGGGTTGGGGTGTCAGTTATGCCGGCGCGGATGCTTCCTGTTCTGAAGTGGGCACCGGTTCAATCACTTGCGGAGTGACGCTCGCTCCACAGTACGGGCAAAGGGACCAGTTCAAGTGAATCGGGTGTCCGCACGTTGAGCAAGCTTTCTTGAGTTGGGTGTGACAGGCCGGGCAGTACAAATAATCACTCTTGACCCGCTGCCCGCATCCAGGGCATACCTCTGGCTCCTCTATGGCCTGCAACAGAGCCTCTTGCTCCAGAGAACGCTCGTAAGCCTCGGCCAAAGTCTCCCGCGGACGGAGCATCAAATATACCACCAATCCAATGATGGGTAGCACGATCACCAACAAAGTCGCCAATATCTGGGCCAAAAAGTCCCGCGAGCGCGCGTGAATGTCACGAAAAGTCCAAATTGTTATTCCGCCCACAAGCGCGATGCTCACTCCCCCACACACGGTGGATAGAATGGTCAGGTAGAAAGGGACTTTTTCCAGAATGGTCTCCATTGAGAATATCGCTCCTTAGTTTGAGACTGCAAGCGGAGTGTATTATACCATCGGCTGGCATAGGGGCAAGCGTTCGGATGCAAGATTTGGAGATGCGAAAAGATGCGCTCATACGCCAATTTTCCCCGATTGTGTAAATTACGATCTTGCAGTATAGTAATGTGGTGAGTGACGAAACACAGGCCGAGTACCGGCCAACGATCAAGGATTTGCCCATTGACGAGCGTCCCCGCGAGCGGCTGGCCCATGCTGGCGAGGGTGCGCTCTCGACGACGGAACTGTTGGCTATCATCCTGCGCACGGGCGTGGGCGGCGAAAGCGTCCTGGATATGGCGACCCGGCTCATCTCCCGCTACGGCGGGCTACCGGGCCTGGCCCGGGCCAGCTTTGCCGAGTTAAAAGCGGAAAAGGGACTGGGGCCGGCCAAGACGGCGCAACTCAAGGCCGCGCTCGAACTGGGCCGGCGTATGCTCCTCGCCGCCCCGGAAGATCAGTTCATCGTGCGCTCTCCGGCTGACGTGGCACAGCTACTGATAGCAGAGATGGCCCATCTGGAGCAGGAACACTTTCGGGTGCTGTATCTGAATACCCGCAATCGGTTGCTCGGCATTGAAACGGTGTACGTGGGCAGCCTCAACGCTTCGCACATCCGGGTGAGCGAAGTGTTCCGAGAGGCCATCAAACGGAACTGTGCGGCGATCATCATCGCCCACAATCATCCCTCCGGTGACCCCACTCCCTCGCCTGAGGACGTAGAGGTGACCCGCCGATTGGTAGAAGCGGGCAAACTACTTGATATCGAAGTGCTTGATCACTTGATCATTGGGCAGCAGCGTTTTGTAAGCCTGCGCGAGCGTGGGCTGGGATTTGTTGAGTAGAATGACTCGATCAGGTTCAGGTTAAGGAGGCGACAAATGTCACAGAACTTGCTAAAGAATGGAGGCTTTGAAGATGATTGGGGCGACGACAAGAGCCATCGCTGCCTGATTTTCCCCACGGGTGCGAATCCTCAAGAGAAAGACATCGGCAACATCTTTACTCCTCCAAAATGGCTAACGTGGTTCCGCCACGAGCCAGGCACGTGGGATCAGCCCGAAGTACGGGACTCGTGGAAACAAAACGACCCGCGACGGGTGCATAGCGGACAAAAGAGCATGCTGTTGTTCACATTCTTCCGCAGGCACGACGCAGGATTTCTCCAACAGGTACAGGTCGCGCCGGGCACCAAGCTGCGTCTGACTGCCTGGGCGCACGCCTGGAGCAATCACGATATAAAGGGACACGAGGATTGCAACGACAACGGGCGCTGCTCCTGCGGCGTAGGCCAGGAAGCCACATTCATCCTGGAAGGCCAAGCACCAGCGTTGAATGGAGATCCGTGGAACGACGCTATTCCCAACTTTATCTTTTACGTGGGAATTGATCCCACCGGCGGCACTAATCCACTTGCCGATACGGTGGTGTGGGGGCACGGAGCGCACATCTATAACGAGCACGCTCAAACTCCTCCCGTGGAAGCGACGGCCCAATCCGATACCGTCACGGTATTCCTGCGCAGCAAAACCAAGTGGGCGTTCAAGCACAGCGATGCCTACTGGGATGATGCAGAACTGGTGGCCGTGGGTCAGGAGACACCGCCCCCGCCGCCACCACCTCCTCCTGTGGAGCCCAATATCCATGGACAGCCTCGCGAGCAGTACGACCGCACCTACGTATTGCTTCCCCCCAACGCCGATGCAGCCTGGGCGCTGGCGGCGGTGGGCGGGTCGTGGGATCAGCACAGATACACTATCGGAGGCAGCGCCGACGATAGCGGCATCGGCGACCTGGACGTGCGGCGCGTGATCGCGGTCAACCCACAGAAATGGCCCACGGACTTGGACGCTTTCTTCAAGGAGCATTATCCTGGCGTAGAGTACACTCCCATCACGGCCAACTCGCCGGACGAGCTAAAGCAGAAACTGAGACAGTTGTAGGAGAGCCGCTCACAGCAAAAGCCCTCACAAAATGTGAGGGCTTTTGTCGTCAAACACTGGCTGGTAACAGGCCCGCTCTACTCCTGCCCAATCAACTCGACCTCGGCAATAAAGACTTTGTACGTGTGCCCGGATGCGTTGACGGTGATGGACTTGATCAAGGTTGGCGCTTTGCCACCTTGTGATAGTAGTGGAATCAAATTGTCCGAATCGTAAGGATACCAGGTATCCTCCGGAACCTTGATGTGTTCGTTATGGGTGCTACAGGTGACGCAGAAAAGTGGATTGCCGTCGGGGTTTGGGTCAGGCCGCGAGTAAAATCCCTGTAGCCATTGCTGATCTGCACCATCGGCATCTTTGTAGTCGATCCGCACCATCACCGGACACTCGCTCCCCAGCGAGCCGCACACCGGTACGTTGTGTTCTTCGATGTACAACAAAAGGTGCAGTTGCAAAAAGCTGAAATCACGAATGTCCGTATTGAGTCGCTGCGTGACGCCGGTTTCGGCGTGCCCCTCGCCTTCACGTTCGATGACGATGACGGGACGGCCCTCTATTTCAGTGCTCTGCACTTGGCCGCCGGGCTGATCGGCTATCTGAATATCCTTGCTGTAACTTGACCAGCCCTCATCCAGAGGAAGCGCAAAGTCACTGTTGACGACCAAGTTACGGGCAGCCGACAACGGGCCCAAGATTTGATTGTTTCCCTCAATGATGACCCGTTCCGCCGGACCGAGCGAGACTGATTGTCCGGCGCTGTTGCTGGCACTGGCGTGCCCATCGCGCACAGTGATCTCGGTCGCCAGCGCATTGACGCTGACCCAGTACGTTCCCTCCGCCAGCGTGACCGTCCCGTGGGATGTGTGTACGCCGACGGTCGTAGGCCGGTCATCGGTGCCGGAAACGCCGATGCGCACTCGTCCGCCCCGCACCTCCAAAGCGACCTGGTGAGGCAGAGAACTGGCAAGGAAACGCGGGGAGCGCGCAGAGGAAAGGACCACCTCTGTATTATCGTAAAGTTGGACCGCGGCAACGATAGGGCTATCCACCTGAGGGGCGTGCATCACGAGCCGGCCGGCGGTGGCGTCTGTGGCAACGGTCGTGTGCTCGCGGATGTTGTCCATTCTATCGGCGACAGAGATCGGCAGGTCCCGGCCGGGCAGGGTCACACTCAACGGCGGTCGCTGCACTTCGAGAGTCACGTCCTGCTCCACACAAGCGTAGAGGATGTAATGGCGGACGCTCAAGGGCACGCCCACTGCCAGACTAACGCAGGTAAAGAACGAGAGCAGTAAGACGACCCAGGCCAGTCGTTCGGGATTATTTCTCATGAGTATCGCACCCCAAAGCGTTGAAATTCGCCGGTTGGGGCCTCCCACTCGTCGTCTACCCGCTGCACGAACGCGGAGGGGGAACCACGGTGCAAAAAGGCGCGAAACTCGTCCAGCGATTCGCGCGCCCCTTCGGCGATGATCTCTACCGTACCGTCCCAGCGATTGGCGACCCAGCCGGTCAGACCGAGACGCTGCGCGGTGTGCGTGGTGTAATAGCGAAAGTTGACCCCTTGCACCCGCCCGTGGATGATGGCGTGCAAACGGGCTTTTGGTTTTACTTTATCTCTCTCTTCCATCAAACTTTCAAAAGTAAACTATGTCATCTCTCGTCAAAGCGATGCAGGCCGGCGTCGCGGGCCTGCCGCAGTGCTCGCTCATATTCCGCGTCCGTGAGACGACGGTCGAGCGGCGGCAATCCGCTGGCTTTGTAGCAAGGCCGGTACTGATCCATCACATTGATGTACGTATCGCGCGAGACCTCTTCTGCCAGGAAGCGGGCGATTTCGTCCGTTCCGGCCAGTCCCCCAGGCAGCACCAGGTGACGCACGAGCAGCCCGCGCAGCGCAATGCCATCTCTGTCCAGGGTTAGATCGCCCACCTGCCGGTGCATCTCTTTGACACCGGCCTGGTTGATCGCCGGATAGTCCCTGACTTTTGAGTACCTGCGGGCCGTCTCCTCGGCGGCGTACTTTATATCCGGCATATAGATATCCACCACACCATCGAGCAACGCCAGCGCGGCGAGCGAATCGTAGCCGCCGGTGTTCCAGACTAGCGGCAATCGCAGCCCAGCCTCGGCAGCGATGAGGAGGGCCGCCAGGATGGGGGCCACTATGTGCGTGGGGGAGACCAGGTTGATGTTGTGACAACCCCGATTCTGGAGAGTCAACATCATCGCAGCGATGTCCTCCGGCTCCACCTCATCCCCGTGCCCTAACTGGCTGATTTCATAGTTCTGGCAGAATTGGCAGTTCAGGTTGCACCAGGCAAAGAAAATAGTACCAGAGCCTCGATAACCCCGCAGCGGGCGCTCCTCTCCGTGATGCGGGCCATAACTGGCGACCACGGCCCGCGTCCCGGTTCGGCAATCGCCGGGCTGCTCGTAACGGTCCACGCCGCACTCACGACCACAGAAATTGCAGGCATGCAATTGCTCGTAGGCAGCCTCCACGCGCCGCTCTAGTTCGCCCGAGCGATGCAACGCCAGATAAGCAGGGACAAACATCTACTGTTACCAGCGCACAGGGACCTTGTGCATACGCCGCCGGCGGTCGTGGTATTGGACGTAGCCGTTCTTCCGCCCAAAGTCGTACACCCGCCAGGTGACCTCCACATCCTTGCGGCAATAAGCAATCACCTTGTCCACCTGGCCCTCGCGGAACCAGCGCACGGCCTGCAACCCGTCGGCGCTCTTGCCCTCGCCCAACGTGGCGGATGCTATCCCATCCAGTTTGGGCCGCCAACCGAGCGTCTGGTGAAGGTCGCGCAGCATATCAACCGTCGGCAGGTCGGTCAATGGATCATCGGTGTAGGCGCGCAGCACCTCATAGTCGAAGCGGATCTGGTTGTAACCGACCACCAGGTCGGCCTCGCGCAGGGCGGCGATGAGATCGCTCACCCGCTCCTCGGTGTAATCGCGGTAGACATCCTCGGCAGCGTGATAGGTCACGGCGACCGCCAGGCCCATATCGCGGATGTGGCTCCAACCGCCTACCTCGTCGGCGAGGTATTGAGTCTCTACATCAAAGACGACGATATTGCGCATAACGTCTCCTTCAAACCCCTAGGGTCTGAGCTTGCCGATCATCGGCACGGCCACCAGCAGACTCAATAGCCACAATCCCACCCAGACGCCGATTTGATCAAACAATACCCGCCAGGGTCCCCGCGGCTCCAGACTGGCCCGCCATGCGGTATCCAGGCCGCTGATGCTGACGTTCAGAACGTCCTGCACGCCGCTGGCGCAGCTAGCCCCGTTGGCGTAGGCCGCCAGTAGTCCGCGTATTTTTTCAGCGCCATACCGCTCGCGAATGAAACGTACCACACTGCCGCTCTGAGCGTAAGCCAGCAACGCGGCGTTCCGATCAGGTGGGAAAGGGACGCACAGATAATCGAGAGAAAAAAGTTGCCCCTCCTCCCGCGCTCTTTCGAGGGCCAGGGATAGCTCGGATGTCGGCGACCGTTCGTTGGCCATAGCCAACCCCTCGTCCAGCCACTCTGGAACGTATTTGTAGCCGGCCGGCGTGACGTCCTGGTAAACCAACAGATGGGTGATTTCGTGCGGGATGTAGCGCTCCATACGCGAGGTGTAGCCATCCTCGTATGGAATGGCGACAATGACGACACCCAACTCGGGGCGGGCCTGGCCGGCCGCCCAGTCGTGCCCCGTGAGCAGCATGGCCGCATCGAGGTTGTGTTGCGCGTCGTAGATGTAGATGGCAATGGATTCCGGCAGCGGGGCGTGTAATTCCGCGTTGATCTCTTCCAGACTGGCCCTGGCGATGTCGAGCGCCGCTTGACCAAAGATCGGGTCGCCGTGTCCCTCGATCCAGTGAACGGTGATGCCGTCACCGCCAGCCTGCTCCCAGCGGAAGCGGTTGTCCGTGTACTCGATTTGCTGCGGATCGGTGGTCAAGGTGTTGCCCGCGCTATCCTCAATCCGCCACCAAAAGGTAATCTGGGTAAAGGGGGACAGAGGGAAATGGCGCAGATCGCGCGTGTAGCTGACGTCAATCTCGCGGCCCGGCTCGATATTTACGAGCGCGGACTCGGCCTGCTCGTCACCCGTGGCGCGGAAGAACAGGTAGACGGCGTTGATTTCGGCGTCGGAGACGGCCCGCAGCGTAAAGGTGATCTGCTGGGCAAAACTGTGGTCGGCCATGCTCTCGACCACGGTGATGCCCTCGGCTACGGCAACGGAGGGGGTCAGCAACAGGCACAGTATGATAAAGCTGGCGATCAACTGCCTTTCACAATTTGCCATTTGTCATCAATCAGGCTCTCGGAGCGTCCCCGCTAAGAAATCTGACAAATCTCCACACAGGAATGTCAATTCATCCAGGGCGGATTCGGCCGCCGCCCGCGTGGCCTCGTCTTCTGCGTCGCGGTAGAATTCGAGTATCTCGCGCGCCTTGTCGCCGCCGATCTGCCCCAGCGCCCACAGAGCCGCCTCTTGTACCTCGGGGTCAGAGTCGTCGGCCAGTTCTTCCAGGTCGAGCACTGCTGCGTCGAGTTGCAACTCGCCGCAGGCTATGGCAGCTTCGTAGCGCATGGCAGGGCTGGGGCTGGAGAGTTCACGCAGTACGTGCTTGGCCCAGCAGGGGTCGGCGCTGCGCCCCATAGCAAAGACGGCACTGACCCGTACCTTTTCCTCCGTGGCGACGTAAGCCTCACGGATCAGGTCGGCCACGGTCTCATCCCCCGCGTAGGCCAGCGATTCTAGCGCCCGGCGACGCACTTGTGTCTCTGTGTCCCGGCACGCGGTCAGGAGGGCCTGGTACGCTCTGGTGTGCGGATCAGGATGAATCTTGGCCAGTTCGCCCAGCAGGATAAAGCGGCCCAGCGACCTGGCCGCGGCCTCTCGCACGGTGGGAACCTCGTCCTCCAGTAAAAGAGCCACCAGGGAGGAGACCAGGCGCACGTCTTGATCTTCCCATAGCCCCTCGATGGCCGCCGCCCGCACGTCACCGTCCTCGTCTTTCAACCCCAGGCGGAAAATTGCGCCAAAATCCACCTCGAAATCCGCTTCGGCCAATTCCACCAGCCTGGCGACCAGCCGGCGGCGCAGTTCGACGGGCCAATCCAACCAGGCCTCACGCACGCGCCCCACCGCTTCTGCTTCCAGGCTGGAAAGGTGATATAGCGAGGCCTGGGCTGGCATTTCGGCGCTTGCGCGCAACTCGTCGAGTAAGGTGTCTAATGTCTGCTCCATCTCACTTTAGCAACGACCAGGGAATAATCGGGTTGATGAAATCCTGCAACATTACGAAAACCATCAAGCTGACCAGTACCACCATACCCACAAGGTGAACTATAGCTTCGCGCTCGGGCGGGATGCGGCGGCCGCGCAACGCCTCGACGAGCACGAAAAAGATGCGCCCGCCATCCAGGGCCGGAAGTGGAAGCAAATTGGTCAGACCCAAGGCCAGGCTGATGAGGGAGGCGGTTCGCAGCACAGGGAATGTCATGCCCCATTCGACGCTCTGCTGTAAGCTGATGGTCAGCACCTGGCTGATGCCGACTATGCTGGCAGGGCGGGCCTCCTGAGGGGTTACGTCGCCCTGGGCAAGTTTAGCCGGGAGCTGCACGGTCATCACTACGGCATTGACGATATCGTCAATGCCGGCGTTCAGCGCTTCGGGTAAGCGATAGCTCCGCACTCCGCTCCGGTCGGGCCAGGGGGCCATCCAGATGCCCAGCAGTCCGTGTCCGGCGGAGTCACGCTGCGGAGTCGCCATCAGGGCCAGCGTCTCATCATTGCGCAAGATGGTCAATTCGATTGTTCTCTCCGGCGCGGCCTGGATGATGCGGCGCAACTGTTCCAGGCCATCCTCAATGCGCTCCTCGTCGGCGGCCAGGATGACGTCGTGCGGCAAAAGACCGGCCTCATCGGCGGCGCTTCCCGGCTCCACGTTGGTGATCTCGACTACCCATTTTTCTGGCGAGCCGGAGGTGTAAACGCTGATACTCAGCAGGATAGCGACGATGATGTTGAGCACCGCCCCCGCCGCCAGGATCGCCACGCGCCAGCGTTTGGGTTGAGCGGCCAGGCTGCGCGGGTCAGATGGGTCATCCTCGCCGGTCATCCGCACAAAGGCACCTAGGGGCAACCAGTTGAGGCTGTACAGGGTGCCCGGTTCCAGGAGAGTCACCTCGCCGCGCATACGCACACCATCGTCCACGAGTTCCCGCTTGAGCGTCAAGTCATCCGTAGCGGGATCGAGTACCGTCAGGCGGCGCAGGAGGTAGGAGCCGTCATCCTGCTTCTGGGTGATGGCGTCCACCCAGGCTCCCACCTCTAACCCGGAAGGCCGCCGCAGGCTGGGGGGGATGATCACGCGCGTACTGCCGATTTCGAGATACCCCTTGCCGTACCACAGCTTGAACAAACGAGGGGGAAAGCCAAAACCGAACTCTTCGACTCGCACCCCCGCCAACTTGGCAAAAACATAGTGCCCCAACTCGTGAATCAAGATCAAAGGCCCCAGCACGACGATCAATGTGCCGATCAGCCAGAATGTTATGCTAATCCAATCCATTTTTCCTCACTCTCAGTCAGAAGCGGGCGTCTATAACGCCCGCTTCGCTTTTTCTCTCAGCCTGTATCTAGCAGGCAAACCCATTACAGATTACATTATACCCTCAGTGAGCCAATCTCGCAACATCTTGTTAAACATCTCGACAATCTGGGGCACAAATCTGTAGGGCGGGTTTCTTATCCGCCACCCGGCGGCAGCTAAACCGCAGGTGTCGCTCCTACGGAGCGGATGCGGATAAACGCCACTAGTTTCCAAAACCCATTTTCCATCGGCGGTTGAATGTTAAATTGTCAGTAGGTCGTGCTTGTAGCGCGACGATTCGCACGGAATTCACGCTCCAAGCGTGACCTACAAAGTCGAGTCTATTTTCAAAGCAGGTACGAAAAATCGTATCTTTTCAATATTCCGGGGCGTTTGCGCGCTGTAGCCGCGATTGGAAATCGCGCTGACTGTAGGGCAGGTTTCCAAACCTGCCTTTCTGTTCAGAGGCAGCAATTCCC
>QMOE01000004.1 GCA_003648125.1 Chloroflexota bacterium | reverse complement strand
ATCCGCAACGCTCAGGCAGTGAAACACGCCAGTGTACGGGTGCCTTCATCTAAAATCAAGATAGCGATTGCCAAGATTTTGCGGGACGAAGGATTTATCCAAGATTACCGCGTCACGCGGGAACGTCCACAGGCGCAATTGGTTATCAAACTAAAGTACGTGGGTGAGAGAAAGGAACGCCATGCGGTCATCACGGGGCTGAAGCGTGTGAGTAAACCGGGGTGTCGCGTTTACACGCGCGCGGCCAAGATACCGTGGATACGAAGCGGTATGGGTGTGGCGATTCTCTCGACACCCAAAGGTGTTCTGACGGGGCAACAGTCTCGCCGCCTGGGTGTGGGTGGCGAAGTGCTGTGTTACATCTGGTAGAGGGAGGCAGGTATAGTGTCACGGATTGGTCGTGCGCCCATTCCTTTGCCTGAAGAGGTAAAGGTGGATATCAAAGGTAGTCACGTAACGGTGAGGGGGGCCAAAGGGAGCCTTTCCCGTGAATTTCACCCGGATATGGAGATTGCCCTGGAAGAGGGCCGGTTGCTAGTACATCGCCCGACCGATCAGCGGCATCATAGAGCACTGCATGGCCTGACGCGGGCGTTGCTCAACAATATGGTGATTGGTGTGACGCGGGGCTTTCAGAAGCAATTAGAAGTACACGGTGTGGGGTATCGGGTGGAGTTGCAGAATGATGGGAGCCTGATGATGCAGTTGGGCTTCTCCCATCCGGTGCATATCACTCCGCCTGGGGGAATTCAATTCGAGGTTGAGCCTCGCTCAAAGGTCATCACAGTGAGTGGGATGGACAAGGAATTGGTTGGACAGGTATCGGCTGACATCCGCGCCTGGCGGCCGCCGGAACCCTATAAGGGGAAAGGCATCCGTTACGTCGGCGAGTACGTGCGCCGCAAGGCTGGTAAAGCCGGCAAAGTTGCCTAGATTTGAGAGGTCGAGATATGCCAGAAATTGATCGTCGAGTGGCCCGTCTGCGAAGACACAGGCGAGTGCGGAAGAACATAGTTGGGACGTCAGAGCGGCCACGTTTGGACGTTTTTCGCAGCCTGCGGCACATCTATGCGCAGGTGATTGACGACACCCATGGATATACACTGGTCTCTGCTTCGACCATTGACCCAGAAGTAGCAGCGCAGGTCGAGGGGATGAGCAAGACGGAACAGGCGAGCGCGGTGGGCAAGGTGTTGGCGAAGCGGGCGTTGGATCAAGATATCAAAAAAGTGGTCTTTGACCGTGGCGGGTACAAGTATCATGGCCGGGTAAAGGCTTTGGCGGACGCAGCCCGTGAGAATGGGCTCGAGTTCTAAGGCGCATTGGAGGTAGGATGGCCAGAGATGGCAGGCGAGGCCGCAAGGCCTTTGAAAAAGATCAAGATGAACTGGACGAGCGCGTCGTAGACATCACCAGAGTTGCGACGGTTGTCAAAGGTGGTCGCCGCTTTAGTTTCCGCGTAGTGGCGGTGGTGGGCGACAACAAGGGTCGAGTCGGTATGGGAATGGGCAAAGCGCGCGCCGTACCAGATGCGATTCGTAAAGCGACAGAACGAGCACGGCGCGATATGCAACCGATAGCGTTGGTACAGACCACGATTCCGCACGAGGTGATCGGGCGATGCGGCGGCGCGAAGGTGCTTCTCAGGCCAGCCGCCCCAGGGGCGGGCGTGATCGCATCGGGTAGCGTGCGGGCTTTGGTAGAAGCTCTTGGTGTGCGCGACGTGCTTACCAAATCGCAGGGCAGTTCTAATGTCGTCAACGTAGTGCGGGCGGCGATGGATGGCTTGACGCAATTGCGGCGCGTGGAGGATGTAGCCCGTGAGCGGGGCGTGCCCGAAGCCAAGGTGATGCCGTTTTGGAGACGAGGACGATGAGTAGGAAAAAGAAGGTGTTGCGTATCACGTTGACCAAAAGCCCGATTGGATATTCGTATCGCCAGAAGCGGACGGTGCGGGCGTTGGGCCTGCGGCGGATGCACCAGACAGTGGAGCAAGAGGATACGTCAGTTATCCGAGGGATGATTACCAAAGTGAGTCACTTGGTGACAGTAGAGTCCGAGTGACTGATTGGCAGGGGGTGAGGGGTGAAGTTACATGAGTTAAAGCCCGCCGAGGGCGCGACGAAAAGGCGCCAGCGTGTGGGGCGAGGCATTGCCGCCGGGCAAGGAAAAACTGCCGGGCGCGGCACAAAGGGCCAAAAGTCTCGCAGCGGCGGCAGCATAAAACCGTACTTTGAAGGTGGTCAGTTGCCGCTCGTGCGCAAGCTCCCGTTTGCGCGGGGTGTGGGCTTTCGCGATCCGTGGCGCGTCCAGTTCACGCCGGTCAACCTGGAGCGGCTGACTGGTTTTCGGAAGGGAACCCAAGTCACACCGGAGAAGCTGGTCGAGGCAGGCATCATCAAGCGAGCGGATGAATTGGTGGTGATTCTAGGGCGCGGAGAGTTGAACAAGCCGCTTACAGTAAAGGCACATCGGTTCTCGGCCAGTGCGCGGGCCAAGATCGAGGAAGCCGGGGGCGCAGTGGAGGAACTGGACTGGCAGCGTGGTGGCTATCGGACACGGTAATGTGACCTGGGATTTGCAGATTCAAGATTTGGAGACTTGGTAATGATTCAGGCTCTACGGAATGCCATGGTTTTGCCCGATTTGCGGCGCAAGTTGCTTTATACGCTGCTGATTCTGATTATCTATCGGCTGGGGGCGCACGTGCCGGTGCCGGGGGTAAATCAGGAGGCTCTGCAGCAACTATTGGCTGGCAGTGGTGGAGCCAGTGACTTTTTTAATTTGATGGACGTTCTGTCTGGTGGGGCTGTAGTCAACTTTTCCGTCATGGCGAATGGTGTGTATCCTTACATCACGGCTACCATCATATTCCAGTTGCTAACCCCAATCTTTCCCAAGCTAGAGCAGTTGGCGGGAGAAGGAGAGGCCGGCCGGCGAAAGCTCAACCAGTGGCAGTATTACATGACCATTCCGCTGGGACTGTTGCAGGCTTTTGGGCAGGCCACGGGTTTTAACTATGCGTCTAGTGCGGGTGCGGTTTTGCCTCATTTTGGCTTTGGTTCACCGGAGAATATCCTCCCGACCATCTCAGTTTTGGTGGCCATGACGGCTGGCACGATGTTCGCCATCTGGTTGGGAGAATTGA
Organism: Chloroflexota bacterium; assembly: GCA_003648125.1. The sequence continues at coordinate 17,514 of QMOE01000004.1, read as the reverse complement.
TCACCGAGCAGGGTATCGGTAATGGATTGTCTTTGATCATCTTTGGCGGCATCGTAGCCAGCGTACCGCAGAACTTGCAGCGTATTTGGGTTCGCGGGCAGGCGAGTGGCGGCGTGGGAACGAGTGTCATGATGGTGGGCATTTTCTTGGTTATTATGGCCATCACAATGTTCGTGATCGTGGTGGTGCAGGAAGGCGAGCGCCGTGTCCCGGTGCAGTATGGCAAGCGGGTGCGGGGTATCAAGATGTACCAGGGTGGAAGCACGCACATTCCGTTGCGGGTCAACACGGCAGGAATGATCCCCCTGATTTTCGCCCAGTCCATCCTTACTTTCCCAGCGATGATCGCGAGTTTTGCCGTCGGCAGTTCTAGCGAAATGATAGTCAAGATTGCCACGGGGGTGAGGGATTTCTTTACTCCACAAGGGCCGTGGTATGGCCTGATTTACTTTGTGACGGTCGTGGGTTTTACCTATTTTTACACTGACGTGATGATTCAACAGCAGGATTTGCCGGGGACGTTGCGCCGGCAAGGCGGCTTTATCCCAGGAATCCGACCGGGTAAGAAGACGGCTGATTACATCAACACTGTTTATCGGCGAATCACGTTGGTGGGGGCGCTTTTCCTGGGTGGGGTGGCAGTGTTACCCTTCATTGTAGACTTGTTCTTGCAGACGAGGGTGCTGCTTATCACCTCCTCCGGCTTGTTGATCGTGGTCGGCGTGGTGTTGGATACGATGCGGCAGTTGGAGGCCCAATTGTTGATGCGCCACTATGAGGGATTCATCAAATAGGCGGCCGTGAGAGCGGTCAGAAGGGAGGTTGACGATGAAGGTATCTCCTTCGGTGAAACGGCGTTGTCCCAAGTGCAAGATTATTCGGCGGCGTGGTGTGGTGCGGGTGATTTGCGAAAATCCAAAGCACAAACAGAGGCAAGGATAACTGGATTTTGAATGTGGTGATTTTAGATTTGTTGATTGGGCCACTTGGTTTGCAATCTCTAAATCTCAAATCTCTTGTTGGAGGTAAATATGGCGCGTATCGCAGGAGTAGACCTGCCGCGAAACAAACGGGTGGAGATTGGCCTGACGTACATCTATGGCATTGGACGTGCCTCGAGCGGTGAGATTCTGCGCCAGGCCGGAGTTGATCCCAACATGCGGGTCAAGGATCTGACCGAGTCCGAGATTACAGCATTGCGCGAGGTTATTAACCGTGATCACCGGGTCGAGGGTGATCTGCGGCGCGAGTTGCAGATGAATCTTAGACGCCTGGTAGATATTGGATGCTATCGTGGTTTGCGTCACCGCCGCAACCTCCCTGCGCATGGTCAACGCACGCGGACGAATGCCCGTACCAAGCGCGGCCCCAAGAAGACAGTACCTGGTCGTGGGCGGCGGCGCGGGATGAAGAAAAAGTAGTTGTACGTTTGGTGCAGGAGGAATAATGGCACGAGAGAAACAGTCAGGTCAGCGTCGCGGACGCCGGGTTAAGAAGAATGTGGCGCATGGGCAGGCTCACGTTCACTCCACTTTCAACAACACGATTGTGACGATAACCGACTTGCAAGGTAACGTCATTAACTGGTCCAGCAGCGGGACGCTGGGATTTAGAGGCTCCCGTAAGAGCACGCCTTTCGCGGCTCGACAGGCTGCTCAAAGGGCGGCCGCCGGAGCGGCAAATAATGGAATGGTCGAAGTGGATGTCTATGTCAAGGGGCCTGGCCCAGGGCGTGAAGCGGCGATTCGTTCCCTTCAGACGGCGGGCCTGCGGGTGCGCTCTATCACTGATGTAACTCCCATCCCGCACAATGGCTGTCGTCCGCCCAAAAAGCGCCGGACATAGTTGAGGAATGTAGCGCGGGTAAGCGGAGAAATGGATTAGGAGATAACAAGTATATGGCTAGGTATACCGGCCCGGTTTGTAAATTGTGTCGCCGCGAAGGGGAAAAGTTATTCTTGAAGGGAGAGCGTTGCTTGTCCCCCAAGTGCCCGTTTGAACGGGAGCGCGACTATCCGCCCGGCGAGCATGGACGGACAGCCCGTTTTCGTCGTCGGCGTCAGACTGATTACTCGCGTCAGTTGCGCGAGAAGCAAAAGGCGCGGCGCATCTATGGAGTGTTGGAGCGTCAATTCCGGCGCTATTTCCGCGAGGCAGAGCGCCTGTCCGGCCTTACCGGCGAGAACCTGCTCGTTTTGCTGGAGAGGCGGTTAGACAACGTCGTCTACCGGCTGGGGTTCGCCGACTCGCGGGCACAGGCGCGTCAATTGGTGATGCATGGTCACTTTGTCGTCAACGGTCGTCGCACGGATATTTCTTCCTACATCGTCCGCCCGCAGGACGCCATCGCGGTGCGGGACGGAAGTCGCCAGCGCACCTACTTTAAGCATCGCGCCGAGCGATTGAATGAGGGCGCGGTACCAAGTTGGCTGAGCCTGGATGCAAAGACAATGGCAGCCAAGGTGTTGAGCCTGCCTGCGCGAGAGGACATTGAGACCAAGTTGAACGAGCAGTTGATCGTAGAGTACTATTCTCGCTAAGGAAATATCGAATGGGTGCGTTTCATTGCGGTTAAAAGTAGGCGCGGTTTCCATACCTACTCAACTCATTTGAAACACACCCATATCGAACACATTGTTTCCGGGTGAGAGTTGATCGGGCCGGAGGCTAGTTAGAGACAGGAGGCGACGCTTGTCAGTCCCAGTGCTGCCAAAAATTGAAACGGATGCTACTTCCCAGACGTACGGTCGCTTTGTGATCGGCCCGCTGGAAAGTGGCTTTGGAATTACTTTGGGTAATGCGCTTCGCCGGGTACTGCTTTCATCGTTGCCTGGTGCAGCGGTGACCTCGGTTCGCATTTCCGATCTCTCGCACGAGTTTACCTCTATCCCAGGAGTGCGGGAAGATGTGATACAGTTCATCCTGCAAGTCAAGCAACTGCGCTTGCAGATGGAAAGTCAGGAACCGATGCGCATGTCCCTCCAGGTGCGGAGTGGTGGGATGATCACTGCCGGGGACATTCAAGCTCCACCGGAGATTGAAATCCTGAATCCTGATCTTTACCTCTTTACTGTTGACGATGACGAGGCACACCTCGATATCGAGTTTGCGGTTGAGCAGGGCCGTGGATACCTGGTGACCGATGAACGTGACCGGACGCCAATTGGCGAAATACCCATAGATGCCATATTCACCCCGATTCGCCGCGTTGCTTTCGACGTGGGGCGGGCGCGTGTGGGACAGATGACCAACTATGACCGTCTGACGCTGGAAATTTGGAGCGATGGTCGAATTGAGCCAATGGATGCGCTCAAAGAGTCTGCTCGCATTCTGGTGACCCATCTGCGGCTGGTCGCCGGTCTCACGTTGGAGGAGGAAGCCGAACCGGTCGAAGACGAGGCGGGTCTGCCGAAAGAAGTCTACGAGATTCCACTCGAGCAGCTTAACTTGAGTGTGCGTGTGTTCAATGCTCTCAGGCGCACCGGCATCACCAGCGTGGGTGAAGTGCTAGAGATGTTGGAGATGGGAACTGATACCCTGCTGACTATTCGTAACTTTGGGCAGAAATCACTGACTGAATTGAATGAATGTCTCCAGAAGCATGGCTTCCTGGTGGCAGGTACAGAAGAGAGTGGAGGTGCGTAAATGCGGCATCGCGTCGCAGGGAGAAAGCTGAATCGTTCCAGTGCCCACCGCAAGGCTCTACGTCGCAATTTGGTGACGGCACTGTTATATCACGAGCGTATCGAGACGACCGAGGCAAAGGCCAAAGCGATCCGCGGTCAGGCGGAGAAACTCGTCACGTTGGCAAAACGAGGACTGGTGGCGGAGCAAGAAGAGCCGAGCCGGGGTGTCCACGCCCGCCGTTTGGCGGCAGGCCGTCTTGATCGCTGGCTGACGGAACCTGACGGCACACGGGTGGACGTTCTTAAAAAACTGTTTGAAGAGATTGCGCCACGCTTTGCAGATAGGCCCGGTGGCTACACACGGATGTACAAGCTGGGGCCGCGCAATGGTGATGCCGCTCCGATGGTCCTGTTAGAACTGGTCGAGTAGGAGGTAGCGGGCGCGGACGATGCGGGTGCGGGCGGTTGTCGCTTACGACGGGACTGACTATGGTGGGTCTCAACGTCAGACCAACGCTCCAACCGTCCAGGCGGCGCTGGAAGCGGCGCTGGCGCAGGTGACCCAGGAAGAGATTACCATCCTGGCAGCAGGCCGCACAGACGCCGGCGTGCATGCGGCGGGACAAGTTATCGCCTTTGACACAACCTGGCGGCACGACCTGGATGACTTGCAACGGGCACTGAACGCGGTTCTGCCATCCGACGTCGCTGTGCTGGGCGTCGCGCTGGCCGCGCCGGATTTTCACCCGCGCTACGACGCGCACAGCAGGCACTATCGCTACACGCTGTACAACGCGCCGGTGCGCTACCCTTTGAATCGGCGCTACAGCTTGCACGTGAACGGTGCGTTGAACGTGGCGGCGATGCAACAGGCGGCTCGATATCTGGTAGGGGAGCACGACTTTGCCACCTTTGGGCAGCCGCCACAGGGTCGAGTCACAGTGCGGCGCGTGTTGGCAGCGGAGTGGGGTGGAAAGCCACCTCATTTGAAATTTGACATCAAAGCCAATGCTTTTCTCTATCGTATGGTGCGCAGTATTGTCGGCACCTTGCTCCAGGTTGGGCGGGGCAAGATAGGCGTGGAGGAATTCGCGGCGGCGTTGGCGGCGGCAGATCGCCGCCGGGCCGGGCCGACCGCCCCGCCGCATGGCCTGTGCCTGATAGAGGTCAGGTATTGACACTCGTTTGACGAGAGTGATGTAACTTGGATGGGAGTATCGAAATCGTGGAAAAGACTTTTGTGACCAAGCAAGCAGACATCCAGCGGGAATGGTTCGTGGTAGATGCCACGGGGCAGACGTTGGGCCGTTTTGCTACCCGGATAGCGGATATCTTGCACGGCAAGCACAAACCTATTTATTCACCGGCGGTTGACGTTGGTGATTACGTGATCGTCGTCAACGCTGAAAAGATTCACGTTACCGGGCGTAAACTAGATCAAAAGATATATTATCGCCACACTGGTTATCCTGGTGGACTCAAGGAAATCACGCTGCGCAACCAACTTAAAAAGCACCCCACGCGGGTGATCAAGCACGCGGTGCGCGGTATGCTGCCGAAAAATCGGCTGGGGCGACGGATGCTCAAGAAACTAAAGGTCTACGCTGGCCCGGAGCATCCCCATGCGGCACAAGAACCCAAACCGCTGGAATTGAGGTAACAGGAGGGAAAATGGCAATGCAGTATTATGAAGCGGTTGGACGACGCAAAGCGGCTACGGCGCGGGTACGGCTCTTCCCCGGAGGTGATGGCTCCATCATCGTCAATGGTCGTTCGCTCAGCGATTACTTTGCCCGGGGGGGGGACATTCTCCATCTCAGCGAACCGTTCAATGTGACGGCGACAGAGAACCGCTTCAATGTCAGCGTCAAGGTAAAGGGTGGGGGGATCACCGGGCAAGCCGGAGCGATCCGTCTGGGCATCGCGCGGGCGCTGCTGAAGGTGGATCCGGAATTGCGCCCTATCCTACGCCAGGGTGGCTTTCTCACCCGCGACGCGCGGGAGAAAGAGCGGAAAAAGCCTGGGCTTAAGCGAGCACGTAAAGCGCCGCAATACACCAAGCGTTAGACGTATATTTTCAAAGTCGGGGCAATGTAGCCGAGGTTTCCATACCTCGCGGGGCTGGCGCGATGTAGAAATCGCAGCTACGGTACAATCGCCCCGGAATACTGAGAAGGTACCGTTAGACCGTTAGATAAAGAGCCATTGGGTGGTCTACGTGGGGCAGGGCAAAAAATGTCCTGCCCCTTTCGTGTTTGTATTTCACTGAGGAGCTGCATGGGTACTATCACTATTGTCGGTCTGGGGACGGGCGATCCACGTCACTTGACGCGCGAAGCCTGCGAGATACTGGAATCCGCCGCTGAGGTCTGGCTGCGCACAGAACGTCACCCGGCCGTGGCTGGATTGCCGCCTCGTTTGACCTGGCACTCGTTCGATTACCTCTACGAAGGGGGGGAGGATTTTCGACAGGTCTACGATGGCATCGCCGATGAAGTGTTGCGGTTGGGGCAGCGTCCGGAGGGAGTTATCTACGCTGTGCCGGGCCATCCGCTGGTGGGGAAAGCCGCGGTGAAGCAGATTCTATCGCGGGCGGAGGGTGCCGGTTTGGCGGTACGCGTTGTAGAGGGGCTGAGCTTTGTCGGGCCGGCGCTCACGGCGTTGCGGATAGATGCGCTCCCCGGTTTACAGATCCACGATGCCCTGGAACTGGCGGCTCTCTATCACCCGTCGCTCGACCCGGACTTGCCGGCGCTGGTGGGGCAACTTTACAGCCGTTCGCTCGCTGCTGATGTCAAACTCACCCTGATGAACCAATACCCTGACGATCATCGGGTGACTTTGGTGCACGCGGCCGGAACTTTTGAACAACGGGTTATACATCTGCCGCTCTACGAACTCGACCGCCGAGACGATATTGCTCATCTGACCACGCTCTACGTGCCGCCGCTCCCCGGCGTCACCAGCTTTGAGGGACTACAGGACACTGTGGCCCATCTTCGCGCGCCGGACGGCTGCCCGTGGGACCGCAAGCAAACCCACGAGAGTCTGAGGGAAGGGCTGTTGGAAGAGACGTATGAAGTGGTAGAGGCGATTGATGCCGGCGACGCGCAGGCGCTGCAAGAGGAGTTGGGAGACCTGTTGTTACAAGTTCTGCTCCAGACCCAGATCGCCACCGATGAAGCGGAATTCAAGATGGTGCAGGTCATCGCCGGGATTGACGCCAAACTCAAGCACCGCCACCCGCACGTGTGGGGCAATCTGCAGGTCGGTGACTCCGACGACGTGTTGCGGCGTTGGGACGAACTGAAGCGGGAAGAGAAAGGGCCAGACCTCTCGGTGCTGGACGGCGTTCCCGTGGCGATGCCAGCGCTGCAGCAGGCCGATATTTACAGTCGACGCGCGGCCCGCGTGGGATTCGATTGGAACGCGGCGAGTGGCGTGGCCGACAAGGTGCGCGAGGAACTGGCCGAGGTGGAGGAAGCGACCACGCCGGAGCAGCAGGAGGCGGAGTTGGGCGACTTGTTGTTCGCGGTGGTCAACTGGGCCCGCTGGCTGAATGTGGACCCGGAGACGGCATTGCGGCAAGCGAACGCCCGCTTTGGGCGTCGCTTTCGCTACATGGAACGGACGATCCGCGAGCGCGGGTTGGAAATGCAGGCCTTGACGATTGACGAACTAGAGGCTTTGTGGCAAGAAGCAAAGAAACCAGGATTCTCCAAGAAACCTGGTTTCTGATCTCCCATCAGTCGGGGCGGGGGGATTTGAACCCCCGACCTCACGGTCCCGATCCGTGCGCGCTAGCCGAGCTGCGCTACGCCCCGAAGATGATGTTATTATACCCCATTCGCACTGTTTGACAAGGTGATACTTGACACATTTTGATTTTCGCAGTAATATATAAGCGCTTTTTTATGAAAATTTTCTTTATATGTTATGACCTGTGGAGACGATATGCCGGTTCAGCAAACCCCGCCACTTGGTGAGGAACTGCGTGAGACAGCGCGCTATTTTTATGCCCTCAAGGATATCCTGCGTTTGCGTATCCTCGTCACACTGGCCGAAAGTGGAGAAATGACCGTGACCAGGTTGGCTCGCGCGTTGCACGTCAGCCAGCCGCTTGTGTCGTTTCATCTGCGCCCGCTGCGCCTGCTGAATTTGGTTCAGGTGCGGCGTGTCGGCCGGGAGGTATATTGCTCTGTGAACCTGCCGGAAATTCAGCGTCGTCAGAACGAGTTTGTGGAAAAGTTGACCGAGGTCGCAAATTCAAGCAATCAAACTTGAGAGTGACGAGAGATTGTCCTTACTTTTTGCCAGGATATCATTTGCCGACGATGAGACGTGGAGGAGACTCGAAGCGTTTATTGATGGAGCGGAGCAAGACGATGAATAGTGTACAACGGTTAGATCACAGGCGGCGCGGGGAGAGCGCGAGGGAAAAAGGGCAGCAGAGGCGGTGGGATTCGTTCACTGACTGGGCGCGCGTCCAGGCGGCAGGCATATTGATGCCTATTGCCCGGGCAATGGGGCGGCTGGGTATCCACCCCAATATGATCACTATCCTCGGCATGTTATTGCAGTTTGGCGTAGCGATTGTGTTTGGTCTGGGCTATGTCAAGCTGGGAGGCTGGCTCTTGCTGGCAGTCGCGCCGGTGGATGCGCTGGATGGGGCGCTGGCTCGTGCCTTGGATGAACAAAGCCGCTTTGGGTCGTTTCTCGATTCGACCCTGGATCGGTTTTCCGACGCCGCGCTGATTTTGGGGCTTACGGTGCACTATATGAGCCAGGGAGTGCATTTAGAGGTCGCTCTGCTTTTGCTCTCGCTGGTAGCGGCCATGATGGTCAGTTACACCCGCGCCCGGGCTGAGGCGCTGGGCTTTTCTTGCAAAGTGGGCGTGTTGACCCGTTTAGAGCGCATCGTTCTCATCGCTGCGCTTTCGGCGATTGGATTACCCACGGTGATGATATGGGCACTGGCAGTGCTCTCCGTGTTCACAGTGCTTCAACGTATCTTTCACGTCTACGCAGCATCTCGATTGGAGGATGCGGGCGATTAGATTCAGCAGATACAGATTTGAGGAGTCAGCACCCCAGGTGCGGCTCCATCAGAGACTAGAGCTGCCGAGCGGGGGTACCGCTCGGCAGTTTGCTTTTCTAGTACCGCCTGCTCATTGCCAGAACAGCCCAAAGTTGGTATAATCAGTTCTGGATGTGAGAACCGCCAGAAATTTCGCGAGCAACGAGATGATCGAGCTGCTTGGCCTGACGAAACGATTCGATGACTTTACCGCCGTGGACGGGGTGACCCTTTCCGTGCCGCCGGGTGAAATTTTGGCCCTGTTGGGTCCCAATGGGGCTGGTAAGACGACGACGGTGCGTATGTTGGCCGCGATCCTGCGTCCGACGTCAGGACAGGCATCCGTGGCCGGATATAGTGTCACCGAGCATCCTCAGGAAATTCGGCGGCATGTTGGCTTGTTGACTGAGCATCCGGGGCTTTACTTGCGTATGCGGGGCCGCGAGTACCTGGATTTCTTCGGTCGTCTGATGGGGTTGGGTGCCGACGAGCGCGCGAGCCGGGCCAGGGAATTATTGAGTTATTTTGGCATGTCGGAGGCGTGGGACCAGCGCATGGGGACGTACTCGAAAGGCATGCGCCAAAAGATGGCCCTGGTGCGCGCGATGTTGCACGATCCGTCCGTCTTGTTGCTGGACGAGCCGACCTCGGCGATGGATCCCCATAGCGCCAAGTTGGTGCGAGATGCTGTGCTCGGCCTGCGCCACCACCGGCGCGCGATTGTCATCTGCACGCACAACCTGGCGGAGGCGGAGGCCCTGGCCGACCGCATTGCCATTATCCGCCGGGGCAAGATCATCGCGCTGGGAACGGTTGCGGAATTGAAGGCGCACTTGTTGGGAGCGCCGCTGATGGAGCTGCACTTGGCGCAATCCGTTGATGGCGTCGTCAAGCTCATCTCTGACCTGGTGCAAGTCGAAGCGCAGGCAAAAGATCGGCTGCGTTATTTTACTCCCCATCCCCAGAAGACCAATCCACTCTTGCTCCAAACGCTGACCGCGCACGGCGTGGGGGTAGTAACTCTGAGCGAGGTGAGGCGCAGCCTGGAGGACGTCTACCTGCGGGTGGTGGAGGAGTGACGGAGAATGACGGCGATATCTGAGCGCGCGCGTACAGTACAAGACGATTGGCTACGCATGGTGCTCACGTTGGTCAGGCGTGAAGTTCGTGACTCCCTGCGCGATTGGCGTATTGTAGCGCCCATCACGATCCTCACTCTTTTCTTCCCTGTGTTGATGACCTTTGTGGCCGACCTGGCTATGGGTTGGGTAGCCAAGTATGGCAACCCCATCATCGGCGACCGGCTGGTCCCTTTCTTGCTGATGGTGGTTGGCTTCTTCCCCATCTCGTTCTCGCTCGTGATCGCGCTAGAGACTTTTGTGGGAGAAAAGGAGCGCAGGAGCCTGGAACCGATCCTGGCGACTCCTCTGACCGATGCCCAGCTTTACCTGAGCAAGACTCTGGCGGCGATGATCCCTCCCCTGTTAGCGGCCTACCTGGGTATCACCGTCTACCTGGTGGGGCTGTATTTCTTCAAAGATTGGACACCGCCGCTAACTTTGTTGCTGTTGGTCATCGCGCTGACGACGGCAGAAGCGCTGGTCATGGTCTCCGGCGCGGTGGTGCTTTCCAGTCAGACGACGAGCGTGCGAGCGGCTAATCTGTTAGCAAGTTTCATCATCATCCCCATGGCGCTTTTGATGCAGGGGGAAGCCATCATCATGTTCTGGGCCAACTATGGTGTGCTGTGGTGGATTGTGCTCTTCCTGGTAGTTGTGAATGTCATCCTGGTGCGGATGGGCATTCATATCTTTAACCGCGAGGAATTGTTGGGGCGCGAGATTGACGAATTGAACCCGGCCTCTCTATGGCGTATATTCCGGGGGCACTTTTGTTGGGAGCGCTGGTTCTTTGGTCTGGATGTGCAAAAGATGCCGGCTGGATTGCGCTGGCTGGGGACGTTAGGTGGCCTTTATAGGCGTGATATCCCGGCTGTTCTGCGTCGCTCCTGGCTCGCGCTCCTGGTGGTTGTAATTGGGTTGGTGGGCGCGGCCTACATCGGTTATAGCTATGCCGAGCTTTACCCTCTCCCGCCGAAAATGTTGCACCTGGAGCAAATCTCTGCCGAGACGTTCACCGAAATACCGGCAGTAGAGTGGATTCCAGAGTTCACTGTTAGGTGGGTGCTGGGCAACAATGTACGCTCGTTGCTATTGGCCGGGCTGCTGGCGGTGTTCTCCTTTGGATCGTTGGCGGTGGTGCTGCTGATGGCTCCCTTGACGATTGTTTTTTTCTTTGTCGCCCAGGCTGCGCAAGCGGGCTATAGCCCGCTGTTATTCTTTGCCGCCTTCGTGTTGCCTCATGGAGTGCTAGAGTTGCCGGCCGCCGCCATTGCAACTGCGTTGGTCGTGCGTCTGGGGGCTACCTTTGTGTCTCCTCCACGAGGGATGACGGTGGGCGAGGGGTGGCTGTGGGCGCTGGCTGATTTCATCAAAGTTTTTATTGCTCTCGTCTTGCCACTTTTGGCATTGGCAGCGGCTGTTGAAGTATACGTAACGCCGTATATTGTGACGTGGACCTTTGGAGGATAACCCGTGGCAAAAGTAATCACTTTGGGAACTGCGGCGGTAGTATCAAATGCAGCGCATGCCAACACTTACCTGGCGTTAGAGGGCGAACAGGGTTTTTTCTTGATTGATTGCGCCGATAGACCCCTCGTGCGTATCCAGCAGGTTGGTCTCGCTTTCGAACGGCTGCGCGGGCTGATAATTACCCACTTTCATCCCGATCACGTCTCTGGTGTCCCCATTTTGCTGAACAACATCTGGCTATTGGGACGCACCGACCCGCTGCCCGTGTACGGCCTGCAAGACGTGGTGGAGCGGTTCGAAATTATGATGGATCTGTTCCGGCGAGACGAATGGCCGGAGATGTACTCTATGCCCTGCCACGTTGTGCCCGAAGAGGTGGGCGCGCTGGTGTTGGAGAACGAGGAATTTAGGATCACCGGCGCACCGGTAAAGCATCTGGTGCCTACCATGGGAGTGCGGATAGAGAATAAGCGCACAGGGAAGGTGTTAACTTACTCTAGTGACACTGAACCGTATGACACCGTGGTAGAACTGGCGCGGGGCGCCGACATCTTGATCCACGAGGCGGCGACGGACACGCTGGGCCACTCTAGCGCAGCTCAGGCGGGAGAGATCGCCCGCCGGGCCGGCGCCGGTCGCCTGGTGCTGATCCACTACCGGCCCTCTCCCCAAAAGTACGCTCGTTGGGTCGAAGAGGCGGCTGCCACCTTTGGCGGGTCGGTGGAACTGGCGCAGGATTTCGGCGAGTACGAGTTTTGACACTGGTTCCTACGAGTAACGTAGGGTGGTTGCAGCAATTCCCGTTTTGTAGCCGCGATTTCCAAATCGCGTCTGTTTTCCCGCGTAAAGCGCCCTGCGCGATTTGGAAATCGCGGCTACGACCTAACTTTTCACCCATAACGGGAATTGCTGGGGTGGTTGTGCTAACTGCCTTGTAACTGCTCAGATGCCCGGCACTTGAGCAGTTACACCGCCTTGAGCGAAACCAGGTTTTTTCCGAAAAGCCTGGTTTCTTGCTCTGTTTGGAGCGACCGTGTCCGCTCCGTCGCGTCTCTTTTGACCTAATTCGCTACTTGTGGTACACTTTCGGTCGATATGTATCACGTTTCACTCATCACACCACAGGAGGGCCTTTTATGGCGACTTCCGAGATCGTTAACCTGACCACAGTGAAGCGAGACTCCACTTTCGTAGACCATCTCTCCCCAGACGGGCGGCTGCTCCGCCGTTGTATCCAGTGCGGAACCTGCACCGCCTCCTGCCCCGCTGCCCCGGCGATGGAACTGAGTCCGCGCCGTATGTGGCGCATGGTGCAACTGGGGATGGAGGAGGAGGTACTACGCTCCAAGACGATGTGGCTGTGTAGCCTCTGCTACCAGTGCCAGGTGCGCTGCCCGCGCGGAATTCCTCTCACTGAGACCATCACCCGCCTGAAAGAGATGGCCCTCAAGCGGCAGATGGCTGCCTCGCGGGAAAGTGCGGCCTTCTACCGCGCCTTCACCGCCGTCGTCCGCCGCTACGGACGCATGCGGGAGGTGGAATTCATGGTGCGCTACTTTCTGCAAGGCAACCCCTTGAGCGCGTTCGGTTTCGCTGGCCTGGGGCTGACGTTGATGAGCCGGGGCAAGGTCCACCCGGAGATGCCCAAACTGGGCGGCAGAGGGCGGTTCGATAAACTGTTCGAGCGGGTAGCGGAATTGGAGGGGCAGCGATGACTCGAAAATATCTCTTTTATCCCGGCTGCTCGCAGGATAGTTCCGCCTTAGAGTACAAAGTCTCCACACTGGCGGTGCTGGAAGCGCTGGGTGCAGAAGTAAAGGAATTGCAAGATTGGACCTGCTGCGGGGCCAGCGCGGCCTCGGTTATGAGCGACCTTTTGGGGTTGGTGCTCCCGGCTCGCAACCTGGCCCTGGCGGAGCAGAGCCGGGAGGGATGGGACGTGCTGACGGTCTGTAGCGCCTGTTACACCAACTTTCGCCGCACGATGGAGGCCGCCGCCGACCCCACCACTCTGGCGACGATCAACCAGGCGCTGGATGTAGAAGGGGTGACGTATCACGGGCAGGCGGTGGCGCGGCATGTGATGGACGTGCTGGCGAACGATTTCACGGTAGAGGAAGTTACCGCCCTGGTCAAGCGTCCGCTGACCGGCCTGACCGTCGCGCCCTACTATGGCTGCCAGACCGTCCGCCCCTACAGCCCCTTCGACGATGACCAGCGGCCCACCTCGATGATCGCGGTGTTGGAGGCGCTGGGGGCTACAGTCCACAATCACAACCGGGAGGCTTCCTGTTGCGGCACGTCGCTGTTGACCACCAAGCCAGAGTTGGGGGTCAAGATGACCTCTTCGGTGCTGGAGGCGTGCGAGCCTGCTGACTGCGTCGCCACCGTTTGCCCGATGTGCCACATGAACCTGGATAGTTACCAGGGCAAGGTCTCGCAAGAGTTGGGGCGCGAGGTGCGTATTCCCATTCTCTTCCTGCCCCAGTTGATGGGGCTGGCTTTTGGCTTGCCGGAGAGCGCGATGATGTTCAAGCGGCACGTGGTTTCGGTGAAACCGGTGTTGGAACGATTGACAGAAGCAAAAGCTGCGTAAGGAGTTCACCCTATGGAAGAACCTCGAATCGGCGTTTACGTTTGCGAGTGCGGCACCAACATCTCGGCCACGGTGGATGTGGAGGCGGTGGCAGAGATGGCCGGGGGTATGCCCGGCGTCACCGTCGCCCGCGTGTACAAGTACATGTGCTCCGAGCCGGGCCAGGAGCTGATCCAGGCTGACATCCGAGAACTGGGGCTGAACCGGGTCGTGGTCGCCTCCTGCACCCCCCGCATGCACGAGCCGACCTTCCGGCGGGCGGTGGCGGGCGCTGGGATGAACCCCTATTTCTTTGAGATGGCAAACATCCGCGAGCACGTCTCCTGGATCACCCATGATAAAGTTGCGGCGACGGGAAAAGCCAAACGGCTGGTTCGTTCGGCGGTGGCGCGGGTGGCTTACCACGCCCCGCTGGAATCGCGCCAGGAACCGGTCACTCAGGCGGCGCTGGTGGTGGGTGGGGGCATTGCCGGTATCCAGGCGGCGCTCTCCATCGCTGACTCTGGCTACCAGGTCTATTTGGTGGAGCGGGAGCCGACCATCGGCGGCCACATGGCTCAACTGGACAAGACCTTTCCCACTCTCGACTGTAGCACCTGAATTCTTGGCCCCAAAATGATGGATGCCGGTCGGCATCCCAACATCACACTCCTGACCTACAGTGAGGTCGAGGAAATCTCGGGCTACGTGGGCAACTTTAGCGCCCGCATCCGCAAGCGGGCGCGGTCGGTGAACGCGGACTTGTGCACCGGCTGCGGCACATGCCAGGAAAAGTGTCCCCGCAAGGTGCTGGACACCGGATTCGAGGCCGGGATGGGTAAACGCAAAGCCATCTATTTTCCTTTCGCTCAATCTATCCCCAACATACCGGTGATTGACCGGGATGCCTGTCTCTATTTTACCAAAGGACGCTGCAAGATATGCGAAAAGAGTTGCCCCACCGGGGCGATTGATTACGAACAAAAAGACGAGTTGCTGGATGTGGATGTGGGGGCCATCATCGTCGCCACCGGGTTTGGGATGTGGGACCCCGTGCAACTGCCGCAGTACTCTTACGGCCTCTCGCCCAACATCATCACCGGCTTGCAGTTTGAGCGGCTCTCCAGCGCGGGCGGCCCCACCGGCGGGGAGATTCTGACCGCCGAGGGGAAAAAGCCGGAGCGGGTGGCCATCATCCATTGCGTTGGCAGCCGCGACCACAACGCGCACGAGTATTGCTCCCGTGTCTGCTGCATGTACTCGCTCAAGCAGGCCCATCTAGTGCGCGATAAAACCGGGGCCGAGGTGTACGAATTTTACATGGACATGCGGGCCTTTGGCAAGGCTTACGAAGAGTTCTACGAGCGAGTGCAGGAGGAGGGTGTCACGTTCATCCGCGGGCGCGGAGCCGAGGTCGAGATTCTACCCGACGGCAAACTGCGGGTGAAGGGAGATGACGCCAATCTGGGACGCCTGGTGGCCGCCGATGTGGATATGGTCGTCCTGGCGACGGCTATCGAGCCGCATCCCGACTCTGACCGGGTGGCCTCTATCTTTGGCCTGGGCCGCACACCCGATGGCTGGTTCGCCGAGGCGCATCCCAAACTGCGCCCGGTGGAGACCGCCACGGCGGGTATCTTTTTGGCCGGCTGCGCCCAGGGGCCGCGCGATGTGCCCGACACGGTGGCCCACGCCGGGGCGGCGGCTCTCGAGGCGGTGCGGATGTTCAACCAGGGCGAGGTCACCATCTCGCCCACAGTTGCCGTGGTGAATCAGGACGAGTGCGTCGGCTGCGGCGAGTGCATCATATCTTGCCCCTACACCGCCATCGCCCGCAACGCCGATGGGAAAGCGGAGGTCAACCCGGCGCTGTGCCACGGTTGCGGCACCTGCGTCGCCACCTGCCCGGCCGGAGCCATCACCGCGCTCCACTTTACCGACGAGGAAATCGTGGCCCAGATAGATGGGCTGTTGGCGTTGACGGCGTAGGAGGATCGTCACAATGAATCAATCAATTGAGCAACCAAACTTTGAACCCCGAATCGTCGCTTTTCTCTGTAACTGGTGCTCCTACGCTGGGGCGGACAATGCTGGCATAGCGCGGATGGAATCGCCGGCCAATGTGCTGCCCATCCGCGTGATGTGCTCGGGGCGAGTCTCGCCGGAGATGGTGCTGCGGGCCTTCCGCTCCGGGGCGGACGGGGTGCTAGTGCTGGGTTGTCACATCGGCGACTGTCACTACATCAGCGGCAATCACCGCACCGCCAAGCGCATGCCGCTGGTGCGCAACCTCTTGGGTTACATCGGCATCAACCCAGACCGGCTGCGGCTGGATTGGGTCTCGTCGGCGGAAGCGCCCAAGTTCGCCCACGTGACAAAAGAGTTTGTGGAGACGGTGCGGGCGCTGGGGCCGATCGCGGAGGAGATAGCGGAATGAGCACGATAGAAGAAATACGCGCCCACGTGGCGGACAAGTTGCAGGAACTGGACGGCGTGGTGGGATTGCGGCGGACGACCGAGGGAACCGCGCCCTACCTTTTCCACGCGGGGGATGATCTTTCACAACTGGTGCTCAGCCCCCGCTACCCGCTCTCCACCACAGTCTCGATGCTGCAGAAGCGGTTCCCAGAGGCCCGTTTCGGCATCGTGGCCCGGGGCTGCGACTCGCGCGCCCTGGTGGAGATGGCCAAGCGGAACCAGATTGACCCCGAACGGTTGTACCTGCTAGGGGTGGCCTGTACTGCCGAGGAAGCGGAAGAGTGCCACTGCGCCGACCCGGCCCCCGACCTCGAACAGTGGCCCCAGGCCGAATTGATCGGCGCTCCGGTTCCGGGCGCGCCGCCCAACCCGATGGTCGCCGAGTACGACGATATGTCGCTGGAGGAGCGGCGTGTCTTTTGGAAGCACCAGTTCCGCAAGTGCATCAAATGTTATGGCTGCCGCAACATCTGCCCCGAGTGCTTTTGCGAGTCCTGCGCCCTGGAAGACCCGGCCTGGGTGGAGCCGGGCGTGCTGGCCCCGCCCTTTCCCACCTTCCACCTCATCCGGGCCATGCACATGGCCGGCCGCTGTGTCGCCTGCCGCCAGTGCGAATTAGTCTGCCCGGCCCACATTCCCTTGACCGTGCTCTACGATCTGATGCGGCGCGACGTAGGCAAACTGCTGAACTATACGCCGGGGGCCGACATTGCCGCCGAGCCACCGCTCTCGCTGACGTTGGAGTAATAGAGGAGACGCCTATGGAATACAAAAACGTACTCACCACCTGTGTCTACTGCGGCTGCGGTTGCGGCCTTTACCTCCAGGTGCTGGATGGAGAAATCGTGGGGGTGCTCCCCGCCAAAGAGCACCCTATCAGCCGAGGCAAGCTGTGTATCAAGGGTTGGAACGCCGCCTCCTTCGTCAATCACCCCGAGCGGCTAAAGACACCCCTCATCCGGCGGGGCGATAATTTCGTGGAGGCGACGTGGGACGAGGCACTGACGCGGGTAGCTGAGAAACTCGCCACCATCCACGGCGAGTCCGGCCCTGATTCCATTGGCTTCCTGGCTTCGGCCAAGTGTACCAACGAGGAAAATTATCTCTTGCAGAAATTCGCCCGCGCGGTGATCAAAACGAACAATGCGGATCACTGCGCTCGGCTCT
>QMOE01000003.1 GCA_003648125.1 Chloroflexota bacterium | reverse complement strand
TCGCAGCGCGGTAGGGAATATGGCCGCGCCGGAGAGCCAGGCGAAGGAGCCTAGCAGCGGCCGCTCCCTCTCCACGTCAATCCGCAGCGTCGGGCCGATAGAGTCAATGGCCGTGACGCCGTCGGCTCCGGCGCGCAGGCACGCTGCCACCACCTCTGGCAAGTTGGGCCAGTTGGCGCTGACTTTGATCAGCGCCGGGATGGAGACAGCTCGCTTCGCCGCCGCTGCCATCGGCGCGGCATCCTCCGCCCGGTAAGAGACCAGTTCGAGCGCGTCGGCCCCGGCCTCCGCCAGCGGCGCGGCCAGTTGTTCCACCTCGGCGGGGGTGTGGCCCAGGCTGGCGATGAGTACCCCGTCCCGGTTAGCTAGAGAGGGCAGTTCCTGCTCGATCCACTGCTCCGCCGGCAGGTCAGACCAGCCCTCGGTGTTGAGCAGACTCCCCCGCCCCGCTGCGGCGATGTGGGGCGCGGGGTTGACGGTGGCCTCAGGGCGAATGGTCTTGGTGACAACCGCCGCCGCCCCCGCGTCGAAGGCGGCGCGGATGGCCTCTGCGTTCCAGGATAGCGGGCCGGAGGCGAGGATGAGGGGGTTTTTCAGTTCGATGTCACATAGCGTGACGGTTAAATCAGGCATGGCGTCTCCTGAATGTCATTGCGAGCGTAGCGAAGCAATCTCCTGCCCTCAACACGTAAGCGACGGTGGAGGTTGCTTCGTCACTTTGTTCCTCGCAATGACAGGTTGAGCAGTTACCTTGAAACTAGATTTGCCAGAGGCGTGTTGCCGCCTCAACCACCCGCGCCCGCACTGCCTCCCCGTCCACGCCGATGACCTGCCCATCGCGCAGCAGCCAGCGTCCGGCGCACATCACGCCGCGCAGGTCGCTGGGGTTGCGCCAGAGGAGCAACTGGTCAGCCAGATTGTGCGCGGTCAGGGGAGTAGGCAGGCGGGCGTCAACCAGCAACAGGTCGGCCTGATTGCCGGGCGCGAGCGCGCCCAGGTCGTCAAAACCCAGCGCCCGCGCCCCATTCCGCGTCGCCATCGTCCAGGCGACGTTGGCGGGCATTGCGCCGGGGTCAAGCAGGCGGGCTTTGGGGATGAGGGCGGCGGCCCGCATCAGCTCGAAAAAGTTGTTGATATAGCCATCCGTGCCCAGGGCGACGTTGACACCGGCCGCCAGCATCTCTGGTACCGGGGCGAATCCGCCGCCCACCTCGCAGTTGGAGAGCGGCTGATGGGAGACGCTCACGCTGCGCTGGGCCAGGACAGCAATCTCGTCCGCGTCCACCTGGACGCACTGGGAAGCTAACACGCGCTTGCCCAGGACGCCCAGTTGGTCATAGTAGGCCACCGGGCGCGCCCCAAAGTGGGACAGGCAATACTCCGGCTCGTGGATTCCCTCGGAGAGGTGCATGTGGATTTTGACGCCGAGTTCATCGGCCAGGGCAAAGGCGCGGCGGATAAAATCGGCGCAGCAGGTAAAGGTGGTGTGGAAGCACATCATCCCAGAGAGCAGCCCGCCCCGCGCCCGGCAGGAGGCGATAAAGTCACCGTTCTCGCGCAGGCCCAGCTCGCCGTTCTCCGCACTGACCCGCTCGGTGGCCTCGAAGGAGAGCACACCGCGCAGCCCCCGGCGGCGCACTACCTCCCCCTCTACCTCCAGCGCGCCGGGGACGGCGTGGGGGGCCTCCAGGCAATCGTAGAAGGTAGTGACACCGGAGCGGATCATTTCCAGGCAGGCCCAATCGGTGGCGGCGGCGATGAGATCGTGAGTCAGCCGGTCCTCGACCCGGGGCCACCAGAAATCTTCCAGGAAAGGCCAGAAACCGGCCGGGGCTTCCTCCAGCGGGATACCGTGGGCCAGCACGCCGTACATGTGGTGATGCGCATTGACAAAGGCCGGGGTGACGATGCAATCCGTGGCCTCGACGACGTTGGCCTGGGGGAAGCGGGCGCGCAGGTCAGCGTGAGAGCCAGTAGCGGCCACGCGCCCCCCTTCCACCGCTACGCCCCAGCTCAGTTGCGGCGGCTGCGACGTATCGGCCCAGAGCATGTGACCCAATATCAGAATCACAGACATCGTTGCCCCTCAATCCCCAACTCCCGCAATTTCTCCGCCGTGGGCCGGCCGGTAGCCGGGTCCCAACCCCGCAGACGGTAATACTCGTCCAGCATCGGCTCCAGGTCAATGATTTCGCCGCGCGCGTTGCCGGAGGGGGAGGGTTCCTCGCTAAAGCGGCAGGGTAGCCGGTCGTCGGCGCGGGTGATGCCGTGCAGGACATTGTAGCAGCGTTGCAGGTTGTAGATGCGCTCGCCGGTGCGTTTTAATCGCTCGACATCCATCTCCATTCCGGTGGCGGCCTCCAATGCGACGGCAAGGTCGGGCCAGTAAATCTCGGCCATGACAAAAGTCCCACCCGACTTGCATACCCCCACCGAATCCACGACCGCGCCCAGTTCTTCCCCATCCTTGACCAGCAGCGGCTTGTACTTTGTCGCCAACGGCTGGGCCATCTCTGGCAGGTATTCCTCTCCGTAGCGCCGACGGGCCTCGTCCGGGTAGCCGGTCTCGTCAATCGTGGGGAAGGCTTTGAGGTGGTCGGCTCCCCGGTTGGAGGTGACGTGGGCCAGCCCCATTGACTTTTGGGCGCGACCATCCTGGGCCGGAATTTCCATCCCTTTGACGTGCATGGCGTACTTTTCCGCCCCCTGCCCGATGGTCTGGGCGGCGCGGCGCGTCCCTTCCGCCAGCAGGTCGCCAAAGCCCTCTCGCCGGGCGATCATCCCCAGCAGCCGCAATACCAACTCCATATCGCCCCAGCGCAGTGACAGCCCGCCGGTATCGTCCAGGTTGAGGATCTCTTGCTCCCACAGTTCCATGGCAAAACTGATGGCCCGTCCCGCCGAGATGGTGTCCAGCCCCAGGTCGTCGCACAAGCGATTGGCGGCCAGCGCCGCGTCCAGGTCGGCGCTCCAGACGCAGGCGCCCATCGAGTTCAGCGTCTCGTACTCGACGCTGCGCAGGGCAACGCCGGCGTGTGGCCCGTCGGGGATGCGATAGAGTTTGTCGCAATGGACGGGACAGCCAAAGCAGGCCAGGTGGCGGACAAAGGCCCGCTCCTCCAGCGCCTCGGCGCCGATCTTGTCTATTTCTGGGAAGGAGCCCATCTGAAAGTTGCGCGTGGGGAAACGGCCCAGCGAGTCCATCAGCGTGACGATGCCGGGGGTGCCGTGCGTGGAGACTGGGCCATAGACCGGATTGGCGCGGATGCGGCGGTGAAAGTCAACGGCCAGGTCGTGGAAGCGGGCCGGGTCGGCCACACGGACGGGGCCGCGTCCGCGCGCGGCGATAGCCTTGAGCCGCTTGCTGCCCATCACCGCGCCCAGTCCGCAGCGGGCGGCGGAGCGTTGCGGTGTGGTCTGGATACCGGCAAAGCGCACCAGGTTCTCGCCGGCCGGCCCGATGGTGGCCGTCTTGACCTGTGAATCGCCCCAGGCGCGGCGGATGGCGGCCTCCGTCTCGGAGGTGGCGAGGCCCCACAGATCGCCGGCCGGGCGCAGTTCCACCCGCTCGCCAGCGATAGCCAGGTAGACCGGCTGCGGGGACTGTCCGGTAAAGACGATGGCGTCCCATCCGGCGAACTTTAGTTCGGGGCCGAAGGAGCCGCCAGCGTTGGCGTCGCCATAGATACCGGTGAGCGGCGATTTGGCGATCACTTCCACCCGGCAGCCGTTGGGCATCAGCGTGCCGACGAGAGGCCCGGTAGCAAAGATGAGCAGGCTCTCCGGGGCCAGCGGGTCCACCTCCGGCCCGACGTGCTCCCACAGCAGGCGCGCGCCAAAGCCGTTGCCGCCCAAATAGTTCTCGGCCAGCGCGGGGTCTAGCTGGCGGGGTTCGATTTCGCCTGTGGTCAGGTCTATGTGCAGCCATTTGCCGGTGTAACCTTTGTATGGAAACATTTACTTGCTCCTGTGCTTGGGATGTCCGTCAAATTTTTGCGCCTGGCAGTGGATCTTGCCTGGGAGCGCGGGCGTCCCCGCCCGCATTTTTGCGGTCAAGATGACCGCGTTCCGTGGCGCGCAAGAAAATGACGCGCACCCCTGTGCTTGCTTGCCATTGTCGAACAATCTCTGGTATGGTGCAATGACCCTAGAGATAATGTCATCAAGTTAAGCGCCGTTGGTTGAGTAGCGGAGGCACATGCTTTTCGTGCCGGAGCGTATCGAAACCCCTGGATTGAGCCTGCCGAAATCACAGCGCGGCCCGTGTAGGTCAAAATTTATTGCAAAAGTCGCTCGCTTCGTATCATCTCAATAAATCCGGGGTAGATGGCAAATGTAGGGCGGTTTTGCTAACCGCCGCCTGGTCGGATAGCAAATCCGACCTACATTACCCCGAATTATTGAGAAGGTACCTCGCTTCACTTTGACAAGCTCAGCACAAGGGTTTCAATACGGCCTAAAGGCCTACTCAACCAGCGCTCTGTGGCATGTCATTGCGAGGAGCGGAGCAGCCTGCCCTGAGCGTAGCCAAAGGGACGAAGCAATCCCCACTGTTGCTTGCGTATGAAAGCGGGAGATTGCTTCGCTACACTCGCAATGACACATCCGACTTTTTAACTTGACAACATTGACCCTGGAGGTAATTATGCCACAGTTAGCTCAACCATTGCCTCGACCCGCTTTGCCAGCCAGCGCCGAGGCCGAACGTGCATTGCCACTGTTAAATTCAATGCAAACATTCCCTGCGACATACAAAGGCGGGCGAGTTGTTGAACTTTCCAAAGACATTGCCCTTCCCAAAGACATAAATGTGCTCGTCGTAGTTCTAAAACAGGACGACGAGACAGTGTTGCGCCGCCAGCTTCAAAGCGCTGCCGAGACCGTTTTTGCGAAACTCTGGGATAACGAGGCGGACGAGGTCTGGAATGAGTATCTATAGACAACGGGACATTGTTTTGGTCTCATTCCCTTTCTCTGATCTCTCTGCTCGAAAGGTGCGGGCCTGTCCTTGTCCTCTCGAACGATGTGTACAACCAACAATCGGCTGATGTCCTGGTTTGCGGCCTTACGACTAACCTCAGTCAAACACCATATTCGATCATCGTTGACGCCAGGGATGTTGAGAGGCAAGGTGCATTGAGACACAAAAGCAAAATCAAGGCCGATACAATTGCATCGTTGGAACAGTCCATTATCATCAAACGGATCGCCCGCCTGAAACCCGTTGTTTTCGAGCGAGTTGTCACCGAGATTGGAGACTTGATCCAAGCACCGTAATCGCCCCGCTGGGACACATCGCCGCGCACTCTGGCTCCCCGCCACACAGATCGCACTTGAGGGCCACGCCCAGTTCCTCGTCAACGAAAATCGCGCCGTAAGGACAGGCCTCCACGCAAGCGCCGCAGCCGATACACTCCTCCGCGTCCATCACCCAGGCCCCGGTGCGCTCATCCAGCGAGATCGCCTCCACCGGGCAGGCGGCGGCGCAGGGCGCGTCCTCACACTGGCGGCAGACGTTGAGAACGAATGGCCCCTCGTCACTTTGGGCTATGATAGTGATGCGCGACCGTTCCGGCCACACGGCCCTCTCGTGATGGAAGGAGCAAAAGTTCTCGCAGATGCGACAGCCGGTGCATTTTTCGGCGTGGATTTCGAGATACACGTTCACCTCCGCTGCCAGGTGCGACGCACCTGAAATTGTCCCCATCCCGGCTGGCCCACAAACTCGCCGCCGCGCACGACAACCCGCCCCCGGCTGAGCACATCGCGGGGCCAGCCCTGCACCTGCATCCCCTCGTAGGGCGACCAATCCACCTGCTCGTGAAGCGTGGGCGAGGAGACCTCGCCCCTACCACTGGCATGGATGGTCACCCAGCGGTTGGGGTCAAAGATGACCAGGTCGGCGTCGAAACCGGGTGCGATCTGCCCCTTGCGGGCCAGGCCAAAGATGCGGGCCGGGTTACTGCTGCAGATCTCGACCCAATGCTCTAGCGTCATTCCACCAAAGTGGTGGGCCAGGCTCAAACGGGATTCAATGGAGGGCAGGCCGCCGGGGATGGCGGTGAAATCGGCGTGGCCGCTCTTTTCGGTGGCGGTAAAGGGACAATGGTCGGTCGCCAGCACGTCCAAAGCCCCGCTGGTCAATCCGTCCCATAATGCTTTGTTGTCCTCCTCCGTCCGCAACGGCGGCGCGCAGATCAATCGCTCTCCGCCGGGCGCGTCCAGCGCCGCCTTGTTCAGCAGCAGGTATTGGGGACAGGTCTCGCCGTAGACCAGTTCCCCGCGCGTGCGGGCGGCCTGGATGCGCAGCATCGCCTCCTCGCACGAGACGTGGACGACGTAGAGCGGGCTTCCGGCCAGCGCGGCAAAGTCAATGGCGTGGCTCACCGCCTCCGCCTCCTGGCGCGGTGGGCGGGTGAGCGCGTGGTGGATGGTGGTGATGTCGCCCTGGGCCACCGCCTGGGCGCGCAATATATCACAGAGGGGGCCGTTTTCGCAGTGCATGATGGGCAGCCCGCCGACGTCCGCGATAGCCTTTAGCGCGCGGTAGAGTTGCACGTCGTCCAGCCGCAGGCCGGCGTAGGCCAGATAGAGTTTGAAACTGGACGCGCCCGCCGCCAGGACCTCTGGCAGCGTGTCCAGCAATTCTGGGTGATCGGCGTGCCAGGCGGGGATGGTCATGTGCAGGCCATAGTCTATCGCCACGCGGTCATCCGCCTCGGCGCGACGTTTCTCCAACGCGTCCAGCAGCGGTTCCTCCGGCTTTGGCTCGACGAAATCAATCACCGTCGTCGTGCCGCCCAGCGCGGCCGCGATTGTGCCGCTGGCAAAATCGTCGCTGCTGGCGTAATCGCCCACCGGCATTTGCAGGTGGACGTGGGGGTCTATCCCGCCGGGGATGACGTAGCAGCCCGTACCGTCCAGTTCAACCGCGCCGTGCAATTCCTCGCCTACGGCGGCGATGCGCTCCCCAACGATGCCCACGTCGGCGGGAAAGATAGCGCTGGGGGTGATGAGCGTGCCGTTGCGAATTACAATATCCATTTGTCCAACTCCAATCTTTGCAACGTCTCTGGGGTGGGGATGCCGTTCTCGTCCCAGCCTCGCAGTTGGTAATAGCGGGCCAGCATCCTATCGAAATCGCGCAGGCGGGCGACGTGCGTTGGCTCGCTGTGGTCAAAGCTCTGCACATCCAGCGGCTCGCCGGTGAAGCACGTGGGCAGACGGTCATCGGTGCGGGAGAGGCCCAGCCGCACGTTGTACAGCCGCTCCAGGTTGACGATGCGCTCGCCCGCCGTCAGCAGATCCTCTGCAGTGACCTCCCGCCCCCACAGCGCGCTCAACCCCCTGGCAAGGTCGTCCGGGAAGAGAGCGTAGGTCTCGGCGGTGGTGAACTTGCACACGCCCAGCGCGTCCGAGACGGCGCAATAATGCTCGCTAAAGACGACGAGATCGGGCTTGTAGGTCTCGTCATCCGGGTCCATCAGCGCGGGGATGATTTCCGGGGGGAAGAAACGGCTGGCTGCCTCCAGGTTGGACGCCAGGTCTATTGTCGGCAAGGCGTAGAGGTGGTCGGCTCCCCGGTTGGAGGTGGCGTGGCCCAGGCCAAATCCCTTGGCGACGCGCGGCTCCTGGCGCGGCAGTTCCATCCCCTTGACGTGCATGGCGTAGCGCGCCGCTTCTGGGCCGATGGCCTCCGCCGCGCGGCGCGCGCCATCCGCCAGCAGATTGCCCAGAGCCTGTCTGTGGGCGATGCGCTCAATGAGGCCCAGAACTGTGTCCACGTCCCCCCACTCTAGCGAGAAATCTGGATCATCGAGCAGGCCGCGCTGGTGACATTCCATCGCCAAGGCTATCACGACGCCGGTGGAGATGGTATCCAGCCCCAGATCGTTGCACAGTCGGTTGGCGTGGATGATGACCTCGGGGTCGTCAATCCAGCACATTGGCCCCAGCGCGTCCAGCGACTCGTACTCTGGCCCTTCCAGGTCGCCGGCGTGGGGGCCGCTCTCGACACGGGTGACGCGCCCACAACGGATGGGGCAGGCAAAGCAGCCTTTGGTCTTGCGCGTGTAGCGGGCGATGACGGCAGCGTCTATCCGGTCGGCCCAGGGTACCTGGCCCAATTGGTGATTGCGGGCCGGCAGGTCGCCGGACTGGTTCTTGATGGCGACCAGGCTGACGGTGCCCCAGTCGCGCAGGCCGGCGACGTTGGGATGGTCGCGCACCTGCTCAAAGGCGCGACGGGCCAGCGCGCGAAACTCGGCCGGTAGGGGCGTGGTCGCCGCGCCCCTACCGGCGCGCACGACGATGGCTTTGAGGTTTTTGCTGCCCATCACCGCGCCGCCGCCGCAGCGGGCCGCCGCCCGGCCTCCGTCGCCGATGATGGCGGCAAAGCGGACGCCGTTCTCCCCGGCCGGGCCGATGCAGGCCACGCGGGCGCCATTGGTCGCCAGTGCCTCGTGGGTGGCGTGTGTGCCCAGTCCCCACAGGTGATCGGCGGGCTGGATGGTGACGCCCTCTGGCGTCACTTCCAGGTAGACGGGTCGTTCGGCGCGGCCGGTGATGACCAGCGCGTCGTACCCGGCGCGGCGCAGGGCTGCGCCGAAAAAGCCGCCCGCATTGGCGTATCCGTAGATACCCGTGAGGGGGGAGTGAAAGGTGACGTGGGTGCGTGCTCCAGCGGGCCAGGGAGTGCCAGTCAGTGGGCCGGCGGTGAAAATGATAGGGTTGCCGGGCGCGAGAGGAGTGGTGGAATCGGCCAAGTGGCGGAAGAGCAACGCAGCCCCCAATCCCCGCCCGCCCAGGAAGCGAGTTGCCAGATCAGCATCCGGGGGTCGAAGTGAGGCAGTGGCAGTGGAGAGATCAATCCAGGCGATACGCGACGTTTCTTTGAACATTTGTCAAACACCTCTGTCAAAATTGTAGCACAGGGTAAGAGAGTGTCAAGCTGGCTGGCGCGAGTCATCCGCTTCTCTACTCCTCCAACTCTTGCCAGCTCGGATTGTTCGAGGAATATTCAAAATGTTCCGAGGTCTGAAATCTGTGTGCTTTTACTCCAAAGCAGCCAGCCGCTCCTTCAGCTTGGCCTGTTCGGTCTGCAGGTCGGCCAGTTTATCACGTTCCCGCTGGACGATGTGTTCAGGGGCCTTTTGGGCAAACTCCCCCGCCAGGAGTCCCTCGCTGCGGGCGATGCGGCTTTCAATTCCGGTCAGTTCCTTCGATAGCCGCTCACGTTCGGCATCCAAATCCACCAGCGCGGCCAGCGGCAAGTAGCAGACGATATCGCCGACAACGATGGTCGCTGCTTGGGCAATCGGTTGGATAGTTGGTTGGATGGTCAGCTGGCTGGCGTCCAGCTTGGCCAGGGAGCAAAGGATGGCGCGTTGTTCATCCAGCCAGCCGGCCCCGTCTCCAACGGCGATGAGGGCCGGGATGCGCTTGCCGGGGGTCACGTTGTACTCGGCCCGCAGGTTACGGATAGAGCGGATGAGGTCCATCATCAAAGCCATGCGTTCCTCGGCCTCGTCATCCAGGAGCGTGTCGTCCGACTCGGGCCAACGGGCCATCATCAGTGCTTCACCCCCACGTGTTTCGTCGGGCAATGCTTGCCAGATCGCCTCGGTGACAAAGGGCATAAAGGGATGTAGCAAGCGCAGCGCGGTCTCCAACACGTGGAGCAGGACGGCCTGAGGGATGGCCTTGTCTGCTGTCTCGTCGTAGAGGCGCACTTTGCTGGCTTCGATGTACCAATCGCAGTACTCGCCCCACAAAAAGTCGTGGATCTGGCGACCGGCCTCGCCGTACTGGTAACTCTCGCAGAGATGGGTCACGCTCTGGATCAGATGATTCAAGCGGCTAAGGATCCAAAGATCGGGGAGCAAGTAAGCCAGGGAGCCTCCCACAGGTTTAAAACCTGCGTGAGGCTCCAGGTTGCTGAGCACAAAGCGGGCGGCCTGCCAAATCTTGTTGGTAAAATTACGAGCACTCTCCAGGCGGCGCGGGTCGAGGTTCATATCCAGGCCGGGGGTGGAGCTGGTCAGTTGGGTATAACGAAGCGCATCACAGCCATACTCTTCGATGATGTTCAGCGGATCGTACTCGTCAATGTTCTCCATGGACTTGCTGACCTTCTTGCCCTCTTCGGTGCGCACCAACCCGTGCAGGTAGACGGTGGCGTAGGGGGTCTGACCGGTCATCTCGATGCCCAGCATCATCTCCCGCGCCACCCAAAAGAACAAAATCTCGTAGGCGGTTTCCCGCATGTCAGTAGGATAGTAACGGCGAAAGTCGGGCGCGTCGGTATCCGGCCAGCCGAGGGTGGAAAAGGGCCACAGGCCGGAGGAGAACCAGGTATCCAGCACATCCTCGTCCTGGTGGATATTCGCGCTGCCGCAGTGAGCGCAGACGGTGGGATCCTCAATCTCGCAGGTCTGCTCGCCGCAGTCGTCGCAGTACCAGACGGGGATGCGGTGGCCCCACCACAGTTGGCGGCTAATGCACCACGGGCGGATGTTTTCCATCCAGTGGAAGAAACGGCGCTCCTCCCGCTCCGGGATGATAGTCGTGCGGCCCGCGCGCACCGCCTCCATCGCGGCCTCGGCCAGCGGCTTGACGTTGACAAACCACTGGGTAGAAATACGCGGCTCAATATCGGTATGGCAGCGCTCGCAGGTGCCCACGGTGTGGGAATACGGCTCAATCTTGACCAGCAGCCCTTCCTTCTCGAAATCGGCGACGATGTTGTCACGGCACTCGAAACGATCTTGCCCGGCGTAGGGGCCGGCCAACTCGTTCATCTGAGCGGTATCGGTCATGATGTTAGGAGCCTTCAGGCCATGCCGCAGCCCGATCTCGTTGTCGGTGGGGTCGTGGGCCGGCGTGACCTTGACCGCACCGCTGCCAAACTCGGGGTCCACCACACTATCTGCGATGATGGGGATACGGCGGCCTAGCACAGGCAGAACAGCGGTTTTGCCGATCAGGTGCTGCCAGCGGGGATCAGCGGGGTTAACGGCGACACCGGTATCACCCAGGATCGTCTCCGGGCGAGTGGTCGCCATCTCGATGAACTCGGTCGCGCCCTCAGCCCACTTGCCACTGCCCCACCCCTTTTTTGGCCCATCCCAATCGTCGTTGAGGATGGGGTAGCGGATGTGCCAGAGGTGACTGGCGCGCTCATCCGGGATCACTTCCAGATCAGAGATGGCACTAGTGCAGCGGGGACACCAGTTGACCAGATAAGCGCCTCGGTAAATCAGCCCTTTCTTGTAGAGGCGCACGAAGGCAGTGCGCACAGCGTGGGAGAGGCCCTCATCGAGAGTAAAGCGCTCCCGCGTCCAGTCGCACGAGACGCCCAGCCGTTTAGTTTGCTCGGTGATGCGAGCGTGGTAGACATCCTTCCACTCCCACACTTTGGCGACGAACCTCTCACGTCCCAAGTCGTGGCGGGTGAGGTTCTCCTTGGCCAATTCGCGTTCGACGACGTTTTGTGTAGCGATGCCAGCGTGGTCGGAGCCAGGCAGGAAGAGGGTCTCACGGCCGCGCATACGATAGTAGCGGGTCATCAGATCTTGGATGGCGGCGACCATGGCGTGGCCCTGGTGAAGCGCGCCGGTGACGTTGGGGGGTGGCATGGTGATGCACCAGCGCGGGCCGCCCTCGGAGACCAGTCCCAGTTCGACCTGTTTCTCGGGGCGAAAGTAGCCCTGCTCCTCCCACCACTGATAGAGACGCTTTTCGTGTTCATGCGGGTTGTAGGTTTTAGAGAGCTTCTCGGTCATTGCCATCCTCCTGCGAGCTATACAAAAAACCCCTTCCGTCCAAGGACGAAAGGGGCAATCTTTCGCGGTACCACCCTGGTTCAACGACGAACTCTGTCGCTGCACTCTAGCCTTCCAACAAAGGCTTTTCGCGGTAACGGGCGAACCCGGAGAAACTTGTCCGGCGCTTCCGGTTCAGTCTCTCGACTCCCAGGCGACGTTCGGCGGGCGGCGCTGCGAGGGCTTGCAGCCAGTGACCCTCTTCTCTTTCCGCTGCTAGAGCGGTTCGCCAGGACCGACCCCGCTTACTCCTCCTGTTCGTTGTCTTTTAAATATCAAGCAAATTATATCACGAGCCGAGGGTGGTGTCAATCTATTCGAATTGGTGATTACCCACATCTCACCACAGAGAGCACAGAGAAAACACTAAAATATCCTATCTCGGTATCTTTTCCTCTGTGGTGAAAAATGATCGCCTCGAATAGACATCTGCATACTTGTGGGTAATCGCCAGATCAGCAATTCCCGTTATGGGTGAAAAGTCAGGTCGTAGCCGCGATTTCCAAATCGCGCAGGGCGCTTTACGTGGGAGAATACACCGATTTGGAAATCGCGG
Source organism: Chloroflexota bacterium (assembly GCA_003648125.1). The sequence goes on along the minus strand of QMOE01000003.1, from coordinate 8,537 downwards.
CTACAAAACGGGAATTGCTGTCGCCAGATTAGAAAAATCCGCTGTCGAGCAGCAATAACTGAATTTGACAATCGGGGGATTTTATGTACAATTGAACCAGTTTTTTTTGCATGGGGGGGGGCAGATGTCCTGTAATCTCGCAACAGCCACACACATCTAGCTTATCTCCAGATTGCGCTGTATCTCCACAATAATTAGCCCTACATAACAACTTGGCGCATCCTCTCAATAAATCGGGGCAAGTAACAAATTAGCAATTTGCCCTTTGAGCAAGTCAAGCGAAAGGAGGTGATAGCCGCTCACATTTGTTTCCTCAAAATAGACCCTTACTAACTGGGGTGGCATCCCTATTAGCAGCGTAAGGGACTTTTGTATCTGTTTTTTCACTTAATACTTGGGAGGAGAAAAAATGAAAGGCAAGTTAACTGTTATTAGCCTGTTGCTGCTCGTCAGCATGTTGGCAGCAGCCTGTGGGCCGAAAGTGGCCCCCTTCGAATGCACGGATTCTATCGGTTGCGTGACTATCGCCCCGGGCGACCCGGTCCGCATCGGCTACGCCCTGGTGATCGCCGGGGCAAACGAGTCGCTGGGTGTGGACTCGCGACGCGGCATTGAAATCGCCGTTGGCGACAAGGGCGAGGTGCTCGGCCACCCCATCGAACTGGTGGGTGAGGACTCGATGTGCAGCGCCGAGGGTGGACAGACGGCCCTCACCAAACTGACCTCTGATCCCAGCCTGATCGGCATCATCGGCACCAACTGCTCCAGCGCGGGCGAGCCGGCCTCCCGGATCGCTTCAGACGCCGGTATGGTGCTGATCTCGCCCTCCAACACCGCTCCCTCGCTGACGGATCCAAACAAGAGCTGGAACCCCGGCTACCTGCGCACCTGCCACAACGACAAGATTCAGGGCGCAGCCATGGCCCACTACGTGTACGAAGAGATGGGCCTGCGCACGGCCGCCACGATCCACGACGGCAGCCCTTACGCCGATCAGTTACAACAGGTGTTCGCCGAGACGTTCCAGGAACTGGGTGGCACCATCACGGCCCAGGAAGCTGTCAACGTGGGCGATACGGACATGCACCCCGTCCTGACGACTATCGCCGCGGGCGAACCGGAATTCCTCTACTATCCAATCTTTATCCCCGAAGGCGCTCAGATCACCCGTCAGGCCAAGGAAATCGCCGGCCTGGAGAACACGAAACTGGCAGCGGCGGATGGATGTTTCTCGCCGGACTTTGTCGAGGCCGCGGGCGATGCCTGCGAGGGTATGTACATCTCGGGCCCGAACCTGGAATTTGGGAACGCTTTGTACGACCACTTCCTGGAAGTGCACCTGGCGGAGTACGGCGAAAAGCCATTGAGCGTCTTCCACGCTCACGCCTACGACGGGACGATGATGCTTCTGGCCGCCGTCGAGAAGGTAGCGACGCAGGATGAGGACGGCACGCTGCACATCGGACGGCAGGCGCTGCGCGACGCGCTCTATGCCACCAAGGACTTTGCAGGCGTCACCGGCACGTTGAACTGCGACGAGCATGGCGACTGCGCCGATCCAGAGATCGCGGTCAACCAGATCACAAACGGCGAATATATGCCACTGTGGCAGTTTAAGCAATAGTTCTATGCCGGCGTCTGGGTATTTAGCCTGGAGCCGGTAGCTAAGGGGATGGGTTCAGCCAAGCTCCAAGAGCTTGGCTGGGCTCATCTCCACCCTTGTAATGAATAGGGTGTGTTTCAAATGAGTTGGGTAGGCGCGCTTTCCATAGCGCGCGGTATGGAAACCGCGCCTACTTCTAACCGAAATGAAACGTACCCTAATGAATAGCAGTGGAACGGAGAAAAAACGATGCAAAGGACTATGCGCCAGAGGTTTGAGAACATCAATTATCTAGATCTTTTACTGTGGGTGTTCCGTGTCGGAATCATCGTGGCCGTCATTTGGGGCACCGTGGCTACCGTCACACACAACCGGTACTCTACGGAACAGTGGTTGAACTTTTTGACTTTTGGTCTGGCTCAAGGCGGCCTCTATGCCCTGATCGCTCTGGGCTACACAATGATATACGGCGTGTTGCTCATGATCAATTTTGCCCACGGCGAATTCTTTATGTCAGGAATCTTTACCGCGACGGTATTTATCGCCATTCCTCTCAACGAATCCGGCTTCACAGACCGCCATCCCATCTGGGCCTTGCTCATCATCACCGCCGTGGCCATGTCCGTCTCAACGGGCATCGCCGTGCTGACGGAGCGCGTGGCCTATCGCCCGCTGCGCAAAGCACCGCGCCTGGTTCCTCTGATCACGGCCATCGGGGCTTCGTTCTTTTGGCAGTATTTTTTCCGCGGGCTGTACGGTTCCGGCGTCACCGCCTTCCCCGACGTGGCCCTGCTGAAGGGCACGTGGTCTGTCCTGGGGCTAGATATCACCCGAGTCCAGGGCGTCGTGATCGTGACCTCATTGCTGATGATGACGGGATTGTACATCTTTGTGATGCACACCAAGACCGGCAAGGCGCTGCGTGCTGTCTCGGAGGATAAAGACGTCGCCGCGCTGATGGGGATTGATGTGGACAGGGTGATCACGATCACATTCGCCATCGGCGCAGCGATGGCAGGGGTGGCCGGGGTACTGTACGCTATGATGTACCGACAAGTGCACTTTTTTATGGGTTTTTTCCCCGGCATAAAGGCGTTCACCGCCGCCGTGCTGGGAGGCATCGGCAGTGTTCCAGGGGCCGCGATAGGTGGGTTGTTGCTGGGGATGTTTGAATCCGTTGGCCCCAACCTGTTTCTCGAGGGATTGGGCATCGCCGCGCCCTACCAGCTCAAGGACGTGATCGCCTTCACCATGCTGGTGCTGGTGCTGATGTTCATGCCCCAGGGTATCATGGGTGAGCCGATAGCCGAGGAAAAAGCCTGATGGAGAGAACAATGAAAACAGAAACACGCTTGGACTGGCGAGATGTCATCAACCTGGGCCTCCTGGCCGCGATCATTGCGTTGTCGCTCAGCGTGATTGGCGTGGTGGGGACTTTTGGCAAACGGGACATCATCGGCGGGGTGATCACGATGGGACACGTTTTCCTGTTTGGCGCGGCCGCCGGAGGAGCATATCTGGCGGCTCAACGCAGCAAAAGTAACCGGGCTGGCCCAACGCTCCTGAGCGGGTTAGTAGTCGGCTTGCTCGCCAGCCTGCCGCTGATCGTGCTGATCCTGGTAGCCGAGCCACTCGACCTGCGCCGCTTTATGCACAACGTCTCACCCGAACTGCTGGCGACGCTGACCTTTGGACAGGGGCAAGGGGTGGGAATTGTAATCGTGACAGCGATCTCGGCAGTGTTGGGCATGGTCGGGGCCGGAATCACGCTGATCCCGGCACGGATATTGCGCCCCCTGCTCTGGGGGCTGGTAGCCGTGTTCCTGGTCGGTTTGCTGTCGGAGACTATCATCCTGGCGTGGGGAAACCAGGGGTTGGGCCTGATGATTCGAGGATTCATGTTCGCGGCCCGAGGTCTCTCTATCCTGGGCGCGGCGACAGTTTTCCTGATCGTAGCCGGGTTGAACAGTTGGTGGGGCAGCAAGGGAGGCCTGATCCGCGAACGGGTAAACGCGCTGCCACCCCGGCAACAAAAGAACGTGCGCTGGGGCGGAATTGCTCTGGGAATCCTGTTCATGCTGTTCCTGCCAATGTTCCTGCGCACATATCTGAGCGAGGTGGTAGACAACATCGGCATATACGTGCTGATGGGGTTGGGGTTGAACATCGTAGTCGGCTTTGCCGGCCTCTTGGACCTGGGATACGTGGCCTTTTTCGCCATCGGGGCCTACACGATGGCCGTACTCACCTCTCAGGGCGATTTTGGCATCGCGGGACTGTCATTCTGGGTCGCTTTGCCAATCGCGGTGGCGGCGGCAGTGCTGGCCGGTATCATTCTGGGCGTCCCGGTGCTGCGAATGAGAGGGGACTATTTGGCGATTGTCACCCTGGGCTTTGGCGAGATCATCCGCATCCTGGCTCTATCGGACGCCCTGGCCCCCATCATCGGCGGGGCACAAGGTATTCTCAAGATTCCCAATATCTTTATCGCCGGTACGGAATTCGTCAAACCGGAGCAAATGTACTATGTCATCCTGGGCGGCTGCCTGCTGGCTTTCTTCGTCTCCTGGCGGCTGCGCGACGCGCGGTTAGGACGACAATGGATGGCATTACGGGAGGACGAAGACGTGGCCGAGGCGATGGGCATCAACCTGGTCAAGACCAAGCTACTGGCTTTCGCCAGCGGGGCTGCCTTCTCCGGGATGTCGGGAGCGATCTTTGCCGTCAAGCTAAATTCGATCTTTCCCCACAGCTTTAACTTGATGGTTTCCATCAATGTGCTGTGTCTGATCATCGTGGGCGGTATGGGGAGCCTCCCCGGCGTGGTGGTGGGCGCTCTCGTCTTGGTGGGATTGCCGGAGCTGCTACGCGAGTTTGCCGAGTATCGGATGTTGATGTACGGCGCGCTGTTGATCGTGATGATGCTCGCGCGGCCAGGAGGTTTCTGGCCATCCGCAGTCAGAAAGCGGGAACTGGATGTCAATCCCAATGGGTCTTTACCACCTGGCGAAGAGAATCTGATAGAGCCGGTATTACAAGAGGGTTAAGCTTATGACTATTATTCTCACTTCTACACAAGTTACCAAACGCTTTGGCGGCCTGGTGGCGGTCAACAGTTTTGATTTCAATGTTCCAGAGCATTCTATCGTCAGCATCATCGGGCCGAACGGGGCAGGGAAAACCACCTTCTTCAACTGTATCACTGGTTTCTATGGTTTTGACGAAGGTACAATCTCATTCAATAGTCACTTGCTGAACGGGCGGACGCCGGATCAGGTCGCCCACTTGGGCATCACCCGCACCTACCAGAACATCCGTCTCTTTGCCAACATGACGGCCATCGAAAACATTCTGGTCGGTATGGAACCACAGCTAAAGCACGGCTGGATCGGGGCCGTACTGGGATTAAAATCCACCCGCGAAGAAGAAGAACATGCGCTCGAGGAATCTCTCCGCCTGCTCGACTTTGTCGGTATGACGGGACAAGGGGACCTTTTGGCAAAGAACCTGCCCTACGGCGCTCAACGGAGGCTCGAGATCGCGCGCGCCCTGGCCGGAAAACCAAAATTGCTGCTCCTAGATGAGCCTACGGCGGGCATGAACCCGCAAGAGTCCAACGTGATGATGGGGTTTATCCGCCGCTTGCGGGATGAACTCCAAATCACCATCCTGCTGATCGAGCACGACATGCGCGTGGTGATGGGCATCTCTGAGCGGGTAACGGTGATTGACTTTGGGAGCAAAATCGCCGAGGGGACACCGGAGGAAATCCAACGCAACCCGCGCGTGATCGAGGCCTACCTGGGACGGGGCGCTGCTACCGGCCTGGCCGCCGACAACTGAGTCAAGGAGTAATTCTATGCCAATGCTAGAGATTGAGAATTTGCATACTTATTATGGCAACATCCACGCCCTGAAAGGAATCTCGCTCACCGTCGAGCAGGGCGAAATCGTGACCCTGATCGGCGCTAACGGCGCCGGCAAAACGACGACTCTGCGCACTATTTGTGGGTTGATCAAACCCCGGCAGGGCAGGGTGATGCTCGAAGGGGAAGACCTGGCCGACTACAAGGCCCACGAGATCGTTTACAAAGGCGTGGCTATGGTGCCCGAAGGACGGGGCATCTTTGCCAAGCTCACTGTCGTCGAAAACCTGGATATGGGCGCTTACTCCCGTGATGACCGGAAGGGTGTCGCCGATGATATGGAGCGCGTCTTTGAGCTTTTCCCACGCCTCAAGGAGCGTCGCAGCCAGGTAGCCGGGACACTGAGCGGCGGAGAGCAGCAGATGCTCGCCACTGGACGCGCTCTGATGGCCCGGCCACGGCTGTTGCTACTGGACGAGCCTTCAATGGGGTTAGCGCCTGTCCTGGTGGAGGACGTCTTTGACAAAGTCCAGGAGATCAATAAGGAGGGAACGACTGTCCTGCTGGTTGAGCAGAACGCCAATATGGCGCTCCAGATCGCCGGCCGCGGCTATGTCCTCCAGACGGGCGAGATCGTTCTGGCCGACACAGCCGCAGGGCTACGCCGAGACCCGACGGTGCAGAAGGCTTACCTGGGGATGGAGTAGGGAGCAAGTAAGCAAGTTTGCAAGTGGCAAGTAAAAGCCTCCCGTCGGTTTATGCCGATGGGAGGCTTTTTGTTTACCTGATGGGGTTCGGAAAAAGTAGGGCGCACTATAGCGGGCGCAGGTGCTCCCGCATCCAGGCTGTCACCGCGTTTTTGTCCATTTGCCCTTTGGCTATGTCTACCGTGAATTGATACAAAGCTTCTTTCTCTACATCCAGCGTATACCCGTTACTTTCCAGAAACCAAAAGCAGGCTGACAGTGCAATGCGTTTGTTGCCATCAACAAATGGGTGGTTCTGGGTCAGAAGGTAGAGGAGGATTGCCGATTTGTCTGTGATTCCGGGATATAACTCCTCGCCAAACATTGTCTGGCGAGGAGCTGCCAGCGCTGACTGGAGCAATCCTGGGTCGCGCACTCCCGTAGAGCCACCGTGGGCATCCAGGGCCAATTGGTGCAGTGTCAAGACCTCGTCGAGTGTGGGATAGCGCACTATGTCCCTACTTCAGTGCCGGCCAATCGGCGCAAGACGTCATCATACCGCTGGCGAAACCCCTTGAACCACTCTAGTAATTCCTGCTGCTCGGAGGGCTGGGGGCGAATGACTACTTCACCCGGCAGGAAAAACAATTCCAGCGGCATTGTCGGTGGTATGTCGCTGGCGACCAGCCAATCATCCAATGTTTGGGCTAGTTCTTTCCGTTCGATAATTTTACCGATCGTCATCTTGCCTCCTTCTACTGCACAGTAATTATATTGGATGCTCTTATCTTGTGCAAGTTGTTCAGAATCCCTCCAGCCGGCTCAAATCCACAATCCCCTCTGCCAGCGCCCCGATGTGTTGGAGTTGCGCCAACCGGTTCTCGCGCAATTCTTTTTCCTCTGCCATCACCAGCACGCCGGACTCTTTGGCAAAATACCGGTCGATCACGTCCACCAGTGGCAGGAAAGCAGTTAGGAACTCGTCCACCGTGCTCTGCGGCGTGACCTGCGCCCGCGCCTCCTGGTACGCCGCGTACAGTTCTTTCTCGGCGGGTTGCGCAAAGTGGGCCGGGGCCAGTGGGAACTGTTCTTCGAGGTCGCGGGTGATGCGCACGCAGCGGGCATAGTTATCCAGGATGCGGGGCCAGCCGTCGCGGGCCACCCAGCGGGAGAGTTCTTCTACCGCCTGACGGGCGCGGAATGGATCGTCGCCCCGCGCTGCCAGCACACCGTCCACCACGTCGTAGCGGAACCCCTGCTCGCGCAGCATTCCCCGCAGCCGCTCGACGCAAAAGTTCAGCGCCGCCGCCAGCGCCTCCTCTGAAACCTCAACCGGCAGCAACCGGGCCGCCGTCGTCAACCCATCCCGCACCGAGAAGGGGATGTGGTGGGCGATCAGGTTCTGCGCCAGGCCGAGGGCATCGCGCCGCAGGTGATATGGGTCGGACGAGCCTGTCGGTGCCAGCCCCACGGCAAAGAGGCCCGCCAGGCTATCGAGCCGATTGGCGATTCCGACCACCAGGCCAGGCCGGGTTCGAGCGAGCGCGTCGGCGGCGGAGCGAGGTAAATAGTGCTCCATGATTGCCTCGGCCACGGCGGTGTCCTCCCCCGATTTGAGCGCGTACTCGCGCCCCATCACACCTTGCAGGCTGGTCATCTCGACCACCATCTTGGTCGCCAGGTCGGCTTTGCAGAGATGGGCTGCCCGTTGGGCGGTTTCCGTCTCCTGGGCGCTCAGTCCGACCATCTCGGCCAGTTGGGGAACCAGTTGCTCCAGCCGGTGGGTTTTGTCCAGCATTGAGCCAAGTCGTTCCTGGAAGGTGAGCGTCGCCAGACGGGGCAGAAATTGCTCCAACGGCCTGGCGGCGTCCGCGCGGTAAAAATAGTCGGCGTCGGCAAAGCGGGCGCGGATGACCTCTTCATTGCCGTGGCGCACCACATCCAGGTGCTCGTCGCCCCCGTTGCGCACGACGACAAAGTAGGGGCGCAGCGTCGCTGTGCTCTTGTCCACCACAGGAAAATAGCGCTGGTGCTTTTTCATCACAGCGACGAGCACGTCGGCGGGCAGTTTGAGATATTCCTCCTCAAAGTGGCCCAGGAGGGGGGTGGGCTGCTCGACCAGGTTGGTGACTTCATCCAACAACGCCGGATCGTCGGGAATACGCCCGTTCACGCTGGCGGTCAGTTCGGTGGCTTGCGTGGCGATGATGGCGCGTCGCTCCTCTGGATCGGCTACGATGTGATGCTGGGCCAGCGACGGCAGGTAATCGTCCGCCCGCGCGATCTCGAACTCGGAGGAGCCGGCCGGCCGCGGGCCGCGACTGACACGCCCGCTGACGACACCGGCGTACTCGAATGGAATCACCACGTCGCCCAGCAGAG
>QMOE01000002.1 GCA_003648125.1 Chloroflexota bacterium | reverse complement strand
GTAGTAGCGGCTTTAGCCGCTTTTGAGCCTTTTGGACGGCTGAAGCCGTCACTACGAACAAAAACGCCAGACTCCAGATTCCTAGTTTTTTCAGTAGAGTCAAAAATAGAAAATGAACAGTTTCGCCTTCGTCATCCACCCGCTCGATCCTAAACGTGATGTTGCGCGCAAATATCCGCTGCTGGCACGCATACTGCCCACACCGCTAATTCACTTTTTCTCTCGCTTCTGGCCGCCGGTCTACATCTCACACATCACCGGGGTGCGCTCAAAAGCTACAGGTGAAGAAATCGAGGGCTGGCTGATAGCCTGCCCATTCACCGCCCGGCAGATGCTGCGCCTGCCACATCAAACAGTCTATCGAAAGATTGTTCAAACCGGCCGGATGGCGCAGAAATTAGGAGCTAATCTCTTGGGGCTGGGAGCCTTTACGTCCGCGATCGGCGATGGCGGAATCACCGTGGCCCAGCAACTCGACATTCCCGTCACCACGGGGCATAGCCTCACTGTAGCCATCGCCGGCGAAGCGCTAAAGCAAGCTGCGCTCAACAGAGGGTTCCAACTGGAATCGGTGACCGCGGCCGTGATCGGAGCAACGGGCAGCATCGGCTCGGCATGCGCCGAGTTAATCGCCCCGCTGGTGGGCGAGTTGATATTGATTGGCCGGCGAGAGTTTCGTCTGGCAAAAGTGGAAGCGCAAGTTAGAAAAGCCGGAGCACGCCAAGTGCGCACCTCGACACGTCTCAAAGACACCCGCGAGGCGGACCTAGTGTTGAGCGCCACCAACACCGCCAGGCCGATCATCCAGCCGGAGCACCTCAAGCGCGGCTCTGTTGTATACGATGTGGCTCTTCCGCCAGACGTATCGCCTCGGGTGGCTCAAGAACGGGACGATGTACTAATCATCGCTGGAGGAATGGTCAGCGTGCCTGGAGACGTGGACTTTGGATTCAATTTCGGCCTGCCCCCCGGCGCGGCCTATGCCTGTATGGCAGAGACAATGATATTGACACTGGAAGAACGATACGAAAACTACTCGCTGGGCAAGCAAGTTCAAGTCGAGCGGGTGCGTGAGATCGCCAGATTGGCCCACAAGCACGGCTTCCGTCTCAGAATATAAAGGAGGGAATATGTCTCAGGGTAGAATGCTAATAGTAGAAGATGATCCCGACATCTCCAACATGCTGCGTATCTACTTTCAGTCACAAAGCTACGAAGCCTCAGTAGCTCAACGCGGCGAGGACGCCCTGGAGATGTGCCGGCAGCAATTGCCCCACATCATTGTCCTCGATATTATGTTGCCGGATATGGACGGTTACGACGTATGTCGAGAACTGCGCGGCAGCCTGCGTACCAGCCACATCCCCATCATCTTTCTGACCCAGAAAGATGAGCGCTCCGACAAAATCCACGGGCTCGAGTTAGGCGCTGACGATTACATCACCAAGCCCTTTGATTTGGAGGAACTCAAGCTGCGAGTCAAGAACGCCATGGCCCGCGCAAAATACGAAAGTCTGACCAATCCCACGACTGGCCTGCCCAGCGGCAGGCTGATCGAGGATCAGTTGCGACAGTTGATGCAGCGGGATGACTGGGGCATCGTCTACGTAGGCATCCGGGGACTCGACACTTTCAGTGAGACCTATGGCTTTGTAGCCGGGGAGGAAGTATTGCGCTTTACCGCGATGCTCCTCGGTAAATCTGCCGACAGCGTGGGAACGTCCAACGACTTTATCGGCCACATCGGCGGCTCTGACTTTATCATCATTACCCAGAAAAACATGGTGTCGCCCGTAGTAGAGGACCTGAAAAGCCGTTTCGACTCTGGCGTGGGCGTGCATTACGACTGGCAGACGGTGCAACAGGGGCACATGATCGTCCACGACGACGAGGGCAATGAAAAACAAGTCAGCCTGATGACACTCTCTATCGGCACGATTACGGCCGACGACGGCCCCTTCGCCGACATCCGAGAGATCACCGAAGCGGCCTCTAATGCCAGGCGCGAGAAGCGAACATCCTAAATAATCAATAAACACCGTACAGCTTCAAGGGCTTTTCTCAATCTAGCTGGTTCAAGAGTTGGCGGAAGGCATGATAAACGCATTGCGCATCAACGAACAACCTGCCTCAAGAAAATTCCACCACCTGGACGGTCACACCGACCAGAAGGGCAAAGAGGCAGAACGAACACACGGACGGGCAATGAGCGGCCGCCAATCACTGGAAGGTCCAGCCATCTACAAGGAGGCGCTGCGCAGCCTGCGGCGAGTGGGACGCGAAATAAGCGCCACGCTTGACCTAGAGCACATTCTACACCTGATTGTAAAAGAGGCCATGCGCACAAGTCGAGCGACGCGCGGCTCAATTGTGCTCCGGGAAGCGGCGAGTGGAGAACTGGGGTTGCAAGTCTACACAGGCTATTCGGAAGCAGAGAGAGCACACCTGGACGCGACATTACGCGCGCCAGAAGCTCACCCAGTCTTGGCCCAAGTATTACGCACCAACCAATCGCTGCTCGTTCCAGACGCGGTTGTGGTAAAAGAAAGCCAGGTCAATACCAAATCTCCAATTTGCTCTGCGCTCGTCGTACCGATTTTTTACTCAGAAGCACTGACAGGGCTGATCCTGCTGGAGAGCAACGAAAAAGACATACTCGACTATGACGTAATCGAGTTCGTCGAAGGACTAGCTTCCCAGGCATCTATTGCTATTGGAAACGATCAGCGCTACAAGGAACAATTGAAACGCGGAGAACTGCTGCGCAGCCGGGCAGATCAACTCGCACTGGTTCTCCAAGTCAGCCAGGCGTTACGTTCAGACCGTCCATTAGAAGACATACTGGAAGAGATCGCTTATGCAATCCAGGAAAGCGTGGGGTTCAATCTGGTGTTGATCAGCGTGCTGGAGGGCAATCCACCGCATCAGCGTCGAGTGGCTGCCGCCGGTATTCCCCTCACATCATTCGAGAACATGAGAGAAACTCGACAACCCTGGTCTGTCATCCAAGAAGTCATGGACGAGAAATTTCGCATCAGCCAGAGCTACTATGTTCCGGCGGATCAGAGAGGCAGTTGGCAAGAGCAATTGGATGTGTATGACGAGGAGAGCAACGCCGCGACACACAAAGCGGGCCAATGGCATCCTCAGGACTTGTTACTCACCCCACTCATCGGGCCTGGTGGAGACACACAGGGCCTTTTATCGGTGGATCAGCCGCGCAATGGGCGCGTTCCAGACCGAGCCACGGCCGAGGCGCTGGAAGTATTCGCGGGGCAGGCAGCGCTGGCTATCGAAAATGTGCGCCTGGTGGAAGCATTGCAGCATCGCGCCGACACACTGGCGCTGTTCAACGAAGTCAACCGCTCGGCCACTGCCAAATTAGACCTGAACGAGGTCTTGAGCACCGTCGTAGAAATGGTCCCTCGCTTGCTCGAATGTACCTATAGCAGCATTTTCCTCCTGGATACGAAAGACAGCAAGTACATACTCCGAGCAGTACATGGCTCCAGTCCCGAGCACTCGGCACTCTCCACCTTTGATCCGGGTGAAGGGATCCTGGGTCAAGTAGTCAAGAGCGGCATGCCGCTGGCCCTCGACAGCGCAGAACGAGAATCACATTCCATCCCCAGCCTGGTAAAAGGCGAAACCGGCCCTATAGCACTGATTCCGCTCACGACTGCCGGTCAGGCCATTGGTCTCCTGTGCGTAGGCCGCCAGGAGGACCATAGCTTCTCGCCGGCAGAACTGGCGACCCTTTCGGCATTGGCCGATCAAATAGCCGTAGCAGTGGAGAACGCCCGCCTGTTCGATCAAGTACACCGCTTCTCACAGGAACTGGAACAGCGCGTCGAGGTGCGCACCCAGGCACTGGCCGAGGCGATGCAGAACCTGACCGCGGAGCGCGACCGCGTCGAGACGCTCTACCGCATCACAGCCCAACTCTCCGCCAGCCTCGACCTGGACCGCGTGCTGAACCGCTCCCTGGAGCTAGTCGTAGCGGCAGTGGAAGCTGAACGAGCATCCATTCTGATGCTGAACCGGCAATCGGGACAGTTGATCTACCGCGCCGCCCTGGGAGAAGAGAGCAAATTACCGCTCGGCGGCAAACCTACCCGCTTCTCCCGAGACCAAGGGCTGGCCGGCTGGGTGATAAAACACCGCCAACCAACCATAGTGGCCGATATTCAACGAGACCCCCGGTGGGTGAAATCGCAAAACAAGAACAAGAAAAGAAAATACCGCTCAGCGTTGGTCGTACCCCTTTTATCCGGCGACCAGGTGCTGGGCACACTGCTCTTGTTCCACACCCAGATAGATTACTTTAACCAAGACCATCTGCGGCTGGTGAAGGCAGCCTCGGCACAGATCGCCAACGCCATCGGCAACGCCGAACTATACAACCTGATCCGCGAGCAAACCGAGCAGTTGGGACGCACGCTCAAAGATCAACGCATCGAGGCAGTCAAGAGCCAATCTATCCTGGAAGGAGTCGCGGACGGCGTGATGGTAGCCGACGCCAATAGCAACATCATCCTGGTGAACGCAGCAGCAGAGCGCATCCTGGAACTGCCCCGAAAAAAGGTGCTGGGGCGGATGACCAACGAGATGCTCGGTCTATACGGCAGTCAGGCCCAAGATTGGATGGAGACAATTACCAGATGGGCCAGGCAACCTGAAGCGTACACGGTAGGGGAATATCTGGCGGCCCAACTGGACACAGGGGACCGCATCGTCAGCGTCCACCTGGCGCCGGTGCTGATGGGCGACGAGTTCCTGGGAACAGTCTCGGTCTTCCGCGACGTCACCGCCAACGTGGAAGCTGAGAAGGCCAAATCCGAATTCGTCTCCACGGTGTCCCACGAACTGCGCACGCCGATGACCTCGATCAAAGGATACGCCGACCTGCTGATGATGGGAGCAGTCGGCGCATTGACGGAGAAGCAACGGGACTTTTTATCCATCATCAGAGACAACACCGACCGCCTGACCGCGCTGGTCAACGAACTGTTGGACATCTCACTCATCGAAAGTGGCAAAGTGGAACTCTCACCCAGCGTGATGAGCGTAGAGGATGTGACCGACCGGGTCATCACAACGATAAAGACCAGAGCACAAGACAAAGACCTGATTCTGCGACAAGATATACCGTCTGACCTGCCCCACGTATTTGCCGACGCCGACCGCGTGACGCAGATTCTGACCAATCTGATAGCAAACGCCTGCCAGTACACATCTCCCGGCGGTGAGATTGTCGTTTCGGCCAGCGTGCACGACGAGAAAGTATACATCACAGTGCACGATACAGGCATCGGCATCGCACCGGAGAATATGGACAAGATATTCAGTCGCTTCTTCCGGGCCGACGACCCCCTGGTACAAGAGGTGCCGGGCACCGGGTTAGGGCTTGCCATAGTCAAATCACTGGTAGAAATGCACGGCGAACAAATATGGGTGGAGAGCAAGCCAGGAGTGGGAAGTACATTCACGTTTACCGTCGCTATTGCGAAACCCGAGTTGGCGGACAAGGTTTCGGTTGAGAAATAGGCAGAGGGAGAAGCTAACTGCTCAGGCAATCCCGATCAAGGACGAAAATGTAGCCGCGCTTTCCATAGCGCGGAATGGAATCCGCGCCTACAAGACTATTTTCGAAACAAATACCAACACAACGTCAGCTGACAATCGCTGAGCAGAGTGGGAGGAATTATGGCAAAAATTCTCGTTGCTGAAGATGAAAGAGATATTCGCGAACTGATTGGCTTTACGCTCCGTTTTGCCGGATTCGACGTGGTGCTGGCCGCCAACGGAATCGAAGCCATCGAAAAGGCCCCGCAGGAGCAGCCCGACCTGATCATCCTCGACGTTCGCATGCCCAAGATGACAGGGTACGAAGCCTGCCGCCACCTGAAAGATAACCCGGCCACCGACGCCATTCCGATAGTCTTCCTTTCGGCCAAAGGACAGGAAACCGAGATCGAACAGGGCCTGGCCTCAGGAGCCGAAGAATACATCGTAAAACCATTCGCGCCGGACGATTTGACGAACCAGGTCAGAGAAATCCTGCGCCGCGCGGGAGTTCCAGAATAACAAGCAGAGAATGGTGATCCAGCGATGAGTGCTATTGTCGTCAAAGAGGGTCTCGTTCACTACGAGGCAATCGGACGCGGGCAGCCGTTGGTCTTGATCCACGGCTGGCTGGGGTCGTGGCGTTACTGGGTGCCGGCGATGGAAGAACTCTCGGCCCAGTACAAAACCTACGCGCTCGACCTGTGGGGCTTTGGCGACTCGGACAAACCAAATATGTATTACAACATCAACGCATACGTCGAGCTGGTCACAAATTTCTTGGACCAGTTAGGAGTTGGGCAAGGGCCACTCCCCATCGTGGGTCACGCCCTGGGAGGCATAGTCGCGCTGCTGTTCGCTGCTCAAGCCCCGGAGCGGGTCAAGCAAGTGATGGGAGTGAGCGTGCCACTGGCAAGCGCGGCCATCGGCCGGCCGTTGACCAGCTTCTCCGGCAACGGAGATGCGCTGGCGCGGCTGGTGACGCGGAGGGCCAACTTTCCCGAAGTGAACATGGAAGCGCGCAAAGCCGACACAGCCGCCATCGCCGGCAGCGTGAACTCGGCGCTGGAGCAAGACATACGCCGCGTGCTGCCACCCATCAATATCCCCGTGCTCCTGCTGTACGGCGAGAACGATCCACTCATCAAACCACCACAGCCAGAATGGCTACAAGATTGTGCCAACAACGTGCGCCCTATCCTGATGAAAAAGACACAACACTTTCCCATGTTGGAAGAACAAAACAAATTCAACCGGCTGTTGATGGATTTCCTCGACGCCGGCGATGACCTGGACTCATTAGAACTGAAGGATGAATGGCAGCGCCGCCTGCGATAGCTAAACCATGTCCATCCCCCGCCTGCTGGCTATCGCCCGTAAGGAATTCCGTCACATCACCCGCGATGCACGCACAGTCTTCCTCGTCACCGTCGCGCCGGCCTTTTTGCTATTGACCCTCTCCTACATCTTTTCCCTCGACGTAAACCGCGTGGACATCGCCGTGCGGGACCTCGACCGCACCCCCCTCTCCCGCGCTTTGCTCGCCAGCCTCACCGCCGATGGCGACATGGTCATCGTTGCCCGCGTAGAGCAAGAGAAAGAAATCGAATCCCTGTTCGCCCGCGAAATCGCTGACCTGATGCTCGTGATCCCCCACGGCTTTGCCGATGCAACGCTGAAGGATGCCCCGGCAGAGATGTTGTGCA
This sequence comes from Chloroflexota bacterium, assembly GCA_003648125.1. The sequence goes on along the minus strand of QMOE01000002.1, from coordinate 14,031 downwards.
CCGTTGACGGCGCAGACGCAATCGCCGCCAGTCAAACCATTGGCCTGCTAGAGAGCCGCGTAAACGAATGGGGAGCCAATTTGCGCGTCCAGAGGACGAACAGCGCAATCGGTGGTTTCGACGTCAGCAGCCGCGCCTGGTACAACGAATCACTCAAATCACTGATTAGCATGGTACCCGGCATGATGGCTATCATCCTTTGCATGCCTGCCCTGGCCCTGGCCCTGGCGCTGGCCCGCGAGATAGAAACAGGCTCTTTCGAGAGCCTCATCGCCACCCCAACCCAGGGCGTCGAATACCTGCTCGGCAAACTGCTGGCCTACGAGATCAGCGGGATGGTGAGTGTCATCCTGGCGTGGCTCGTCGCCACACTCTGGTTCCGCGTGCCCTTCCGAGGCAACTTTTTCTCGTTCCTCCTGCTCGCAGCCGACTATATGATCGCCAGCATGGGCATCAGCCTGGTAATTGCCAGCTTTGTCCGCAATCAACAGACCGCCATGTTCCTCATCCTGATGGTCTTTTTCGTGCCCAGCTTTTTCATCGCCGGCCTCATCACTCCCGTCAGCGACGAGCCTATCACGCGGGCCATCGCCCTCGGACTCCCGACCACCCACTTTATCACCATCTGCCGCAGCATATTCTTGAAAGGACTAGGCCCGTCCGCCCTCTGGAAACCAGCGCTGACTCTGCTGGGCAGCGGGATTGCGACCCAAGCGCTTAGCCTGGCGCTGTTCAAGAAAAAACTCGCCTGAACCCGCCAAGCGCCGACATCGGATATTGCCATGCGCATCTGGAACCTGGTACTGAAAGAATTTATCCAACTCTTCCGTGACTGGCTGATGACGACCTTTATCCTCACGCTGCCCGCACTGCAACTGGTACTGTTGGCCCAGGCCACCAACTCCCGCATCTCCAACCTGTGCGTGGTCGCGCTTGACCTCGACCACTCGACCGCCAGCCGGCAACTGATCACCGCGCTCGACAACCGGAGCGAGATAACCGTCTGCTATCACCCCGCCGCCCTGGCGGATACTCACCGCCTCCTCGACCAGGGAGAAGCCACACTCGCAGTCGTCATCCCCTCTGGATTCGCTTCCGACCTGGCAGACATCTCGCGGACGCCGAGTGTTCAATTCATCGCCGACGGGAGCAACAACGTCCCGGCCTCCATTGCCCTCAGCGGCGCTCAGAAGGCCATCTCGGCTTTCGCTAAAGAAACCTGGGTTTTTGGCCCAGACCTGGCTCCTACAATTGACCTGCGCACCAACGTGCGTTTCAACCCCGAGTTCGACATCAGGTTCTACTCCATCCCGGCGCAAGTGGGTTTCATCATCTACCAGGTGACACTCACCGTCGCCTCCATCGGGCTGGCCCGCGAGCGGGAATTGGGCACATTGGAGCAGTTGATGGTCATACCGCTTGGCCGCATCGAGTTGGTTATCGGCAAAGCTATCCCCGCCCTGGTCGTCGGAGCAATAAACTCGCTATTTATGCTGGCGGTCGCCGTCTTTTTCTTCGGGGTTCCGTTGCGTGGTTCCCTGCCGCTGCTCTTTGTCCTGACCCTGCTGTTTATCGCCACCGAGATCGGCTACGGCATCCTCATCTCTAGCATCGCCCACACGCAACATCAAGCCATTCTGTTCGTCTTTGTCCTGGCGATGGTTGACATTGCCTTCTCCGGCTACCTGGTGCGGATCAAGAACCTGCCCGTTGCACTGCAAGCCATCGCGCAAATAGTCCCTCTCCACCATTACCTGACCATCATCCGGGGAGTGATGCTGAAAGGCGCGGGGCTGGATGCGCTGTGGCCCCACGCGGCAGCAATACTGCTGATCGGGCTGCTGGTCACCACCGTCGCCGTGCGCAACCTGAGCCGCAGTCTGGACTAGTCTCAACTTTTGACATAAACGGCAAATCCGGTGAACAGCGCCTGTTTTCCTCGGAAACGTGGTTTCAGGGCACCGAGTCCAACAGCACATCAACAGGAATCTGAATCGTGGTCGCGTTTCGATCACCGGGAGCGATTCCACCCCACACAAGCGTTTCAATTACCACCGGCTCATCCTCCACATACTTGGACAACTCCACCTGTGTCGACCCCAGATGGCCGCGCTCAATCTCGAACGCCACCGTCCCCCCGCTTTCCCAACCGGTGAAGAGGATATCGGTGATCATCTCTACCATCCCCCCAGTCTCGGCTCGATCTATCGGCTGGTCCAGCACAAAGCGGCTGTCATACATCCCAGCGTTTGTTGCCTCTGCACTCGCCGATATCGGGTCAGGTCGCAGCCAGGTAGCACCATCAACCAGGTCAAAAGTCGTCCAGTCAGAAGTCGTCACCAGCCGGATGCGCAACAGCGTGGTATCGGGCCATGTTGTCGCGAGGAACCGATCCACCCACTGGCTGGTGAGGGCCAAGTACCCCTCCGGCGGCAGCGCGCCATAGTCCTCATAGATGTACCCAAAACCGTTCGTTGCGCCCACTGCGGCCGGCTCAATTTGAGTCCCCTCGTGCCACTCGTTGAAGGAGGTGATCGTGACCAGCGCAGGCTCAACGCCCACACCCAGGGCTGCCTGCCAGCGCTGCTCATAGGTGGCTCCATCTCGCCGAGGGGTGTTCACATCGGGTGGATACTTGATCCGCCAGGCGGAGAACCCTGGATTCACGCCGGGAACGTACCAGGCATCTGGAGGAAGACCACAGGCCCAGGAGTAACCGGCGTCCGCATTCACATCAAGGATGGCATAGTTGTAAAGCCCGTCAAAGTGCCCGCCGTCAACCCACTCGGACACGGTCTCATCGGCGAGCACCAGCCCGCCATCCGGCAGGGCGTGGATGGCATCCAGCGCGTCTCGCCAGTAACCAGGCTCAACCGCATCGGAATCAGAGTCTGGGAACCGGGCCGACCACAAGTAGAATAGGCCTTTGGGTCGGCCATCTGGACTCCAGCGGCTGGAGGCGGCGGTATGGTAGAAAGCCGGATGGTCTCCGTAGTGACTGTAAAGGTAATTGATGTCATTCACAAGTCGAGTCGCCGTGCGCCCGCCATAAGGTTCGATGTGAAAGGCGACTTTGATGCCATAACGTTCGGCAGTGTCAAGGAGGAGCGGGACAGCCTGGTTCTCGCGTGACCTCTGTCCCCACCACGAAGAGACGATAACACCAACCCCAGCCTCACGCAGCCAAGCAAAGTGTTGAGCCACAACAGCCGGGTCGGCGATGCTATAGGGCCCCAGCGCTGGATAAAAGTCGCTGGCAATGTCAAGCGGTGGGTGAAAGCTGCCCTCCCCCCAGTGATCCCAGTACGCATCCACGTCTGGCGTCCGGTACCAGGGATAGTAGAAGGCCGCCACTCGATACGATGGTTCAGGACCAACAACGGGGGGCCAAGTGGCCTCGGGGCAGGGACTCGGTGTGGCCGTCTCGGCGGGCACAGTTGGCATCATGGTTGGCACGGGCGTAGGCGTGGTAGGCGCGACGGGTGTGAAAACACAAGCCACGGTCGCGAACAGAACGATCAATACGCCGAACTTGCATTGTCTCATTTTGCATCTCCGGCAATATCCTATCACAGAAGCAACCGTCCAACTCAACGGCAACTGGCCGCCCAAATTTGACATTGCCCCCCGCTATCAACACTCACTATATCCGCAGGCGTAGCAGCGGCGGCAGCCCTCCTCGTTCACCAGCGCTGCTTGGCCGCACTCGGGACACAGATCCCCCATGGGAAACAGCGACAGTTGCTCCGTCTCCTCCTCCTCACCAGCAGACTCGATCATCCCCAGATGCTCGGCCAAAACCTGCGCCACCCCATCCGGCAGGCTGCGCACCCGGCCGCGGCCAAAGCCCAGCGACCGACCGCCGCCGATGCCCTTTAACTGCCGAATCACCTGCTTGAGCCGCCGCGTCGCCGAGAGCGGCGAGGGGATGCGCAGGATAAGCGAGATCAACCGCCCGATGGCCTCCGCCACCGCCGCCGTATCCGACCCCGCCTTGCCCACGTTCAAGAACACCTCGAATGGTTCATCGTCGCCGTTGATGTTGATGGTGGTATAGGCCGTCCCCAGCGGCGTCACCAGGCGGTAAGTTTGACCCTCCAGACGATGCGGACGGGGCCTCACTTTATCCATTAGCTGCCGGTTAACCCTGCCTCCCTGTCCCTCCGTCCCCTTGTCTCCTTGCTTCCGCGTCTCCTCCGTCTCCAGCACCACCTTCTCCCGCGAGCCAGTGACGTAAACCGTAAGCCCTTTGCAGCCCAGCTTCCAGGCCAGTTGAAAGGCTCGCGCCACGTCGTCCGGGGTAGCGGTGGCGGGAAAGTTGATCGTTTTAGAGATGCTGGAATCCACAAATGCCTGCAAAGCCGCCTGCATACGCACGTGCTCCTCGGCCGTGATGTCCCCGGCGACAACGCAAGTGTCACGCGCCGCCGGAGGGACGCCTTCAACCCCCTGGCAGCTTCCGTTCGCCATCACCTGCTGCACGACGCGCTCGCGAGCTGCATCGTCCAGCCCGGCCTCCGCCAGAACCTGCAAAAATAGCGGGCTGACGTATTGCAGTTCTAGATCGTTGCCGTTATCGTTCACGTGGCGCGTGTAGGCCAGCGCAAAGATCGGCTCGCAGCCATAGGCCTCGCAACCGGCCACAGTAGCAACCGTCCCGGTCGGGGCCACGGTCGTTTGGGCCGCGTTGCGGATGCCATGCCGTCGAATCCCCGCGACGACCTCCCCCCAGTCCAACTCGGGCCGGCCCCATTTTTCCAATCGCGTGTAGGGGACGAGCGGCTGCGGTGGAGTCCAGCGCAGATTATCCGGGTCATAGACACTGCCCTGGATGGCAAGGAACGGCCCTCGCTCTCGCGCCAGTTCGACACTGGCGCGCATGGCGTGATAGCGGACGAACTCTATCACTTGGGCCGCCAACTCTTGACCCTCGGCGCTGCCATAGCGCACCCGCAGGTGATACAATAGATCGCCCAGCCCCATGATGCCCAGCCCGATGCGGCGGGTGCGCTGCGCCGCCTCCTCGAGTTGCGGCACCGCGGGCACGTAAGCATTGGCGTCAATCACATCGTCCAGGAAACGGACGGCGTGCGCGACTGTCTCCCGCAACTTGCCCCAATCAACCGCCGGGTAACCATTGTTCCCGTGGCTTACGTGCCGTGCCAGGTTGACCGAACCCAGGCAGCAATTCTCGTAGGGCAAAAGGAACTGTTCACCGCAAGGATTACTCGCCTCGTACTCGCCCAGGTGCGGGCAGGGATTATCCCGATTGGCCGCATCCAGGAATAGCATCCCCGGCTCCCCATTACGATGCGCCCCAGCGACGACCTCGTCGAAAATCTCGCGCGCCCGCGCGGCTTCCCAAACCTCGCCGTCCTGGGGATTGATCAAATCAATCGTGCCATCCTCCTCCACAGCCTGCATAAAAGCATCGGTCACGCCGACAGAGATGTTAAAGTTGGTAATGGCCCCCTCTTTGCCCTTGCAGGCAATGAACTCACGGATGTCTGGATGATCCACTCGCAGCACGGCCATATTAGCTCCCCGCCGGGCGCCGCCCTGGCTGACGATCTCGGAGGCGGTGTCATAGACCTGCATAAAACCCACCGGCCCGGTGGCCTGTCCCCCGCTGCTGCGTACCACGGCCCCCTTGGGGCGCAGGCGAGAGAAAGAAAACCCAGTCCCGCCGCCGGTCTGCTGGATCAGTGCCGTATCGCGCAGCGTCTGAAAGATACCATCCTGCTCGCGCCCCATATCGTCAGAGATAGAAAGAACAAAGCAAGCGGCCAGTTGCCCCAGAGGAGTGCCCGCGCCCGTAAAAGTCGGCGAGTTGGGCATGAAACGAAGGCTGGTCACAAGATCGTAAAATACAGCTTCCGCCGCCAGCACATCTCCCCCCCACTCCTCTTCAACAGCCGCAACGTGAGAGGCCACGCGCTGGAACACCTGCTCGACCGTCTCTAGCGGCTGGCCGTCCGGCCCCTTGCGTACATAACGCCGCTTTAGAACGGTCAGTGCATTTTCGGTTAACTCGATTCCTGCCCTCCCCTGCTGCGTCGGCAGCGAAGTCATCCTCGATTGCACTTTGTCTAGCACCATCACCTCCACCAAATCACACCCGCCCTATCCCCGCTCCGCCAACAAACGATCAATCTCCGCCCGCACCGCCTCCAGGTCATCCAGCCCCAAATAGACGATGCCGTACCGAATGTAAGAGACCGGATCCAAGGCTTTGAGTTCCGCGACAGTCAAATCGCCTATCACGCGGCTATGTATCTCGGTCTTGCCCAATTGCCGTATCTGACTCTCGACCCGATCCACCAATCGCTCCAAATCACCCGCCGAGACAGGCCGCCGAGTACAAGCGGTACGCAGGCCAGAAAGCAACTTTTCGCGGTTAAATTCTTCCCGCCGGTCATCTTTCTTGACCACCAATGGAGTGGTCAAAATGGCTCGCTCAACCGTGCTGAACCGGCGCTCGCAAGTTCTGCACACGCGACGCCGGCGTATGCCGTATGCACTGGGCGTCGTATCAAGCACCCGCGTCTTATCACCACCACAGTAAGGACATTTCATCGCCATGACCTCCAGTATAAACTTGATCACAACACATTCCACGTCGCTCCCAGCAGGCGTGCCGCCCTCTGACCGGCTATCGCATCGAGATCTAATTCGCGCTGACTAGAGCGGCTTTCCATAGCCGCCGCAGAGAGACAGGCATGGAACTCGGCGATAACGAGTCAGGCGAGGGAACAAACACGCCAGATATAGGGGTTGAGAGAAAGAAAAACCCCACACCTGGGGGGAGTATCGACAGAGCCAAATTATACCACACACCCACACAGCACACAAGCCAAGTTCGCCGCGCAACCTTAAAAATCTCGCCACAAGGCGAGATTCAAGAACGGGCATGGTTTACCAGCGCCGAAAAACTTGTTTACAAATTCTCGGCAACTGTTCAGTCTGCGCTGGTTGAGTAGCGCCGGAGGCGCGTATGTTTCGACAAGCTCAACACAAGTCGAAACCGAGCAGGCGGCTCAGGGAAGGCAAAATCAGCCGCAAAAGGCGCTCGCTTCACTTCGACAGGCTCAGTACAAGGGTTTCGATACGCCGCCACAAAAAACGTGGCGGCTACTCAACCAGCGCTTGCTTCATTGGCCTGAGTAGTTGCTAAATCGGCGTCCACGAAAGTGTAAAGTTGTTTTTGCTCCTTGAGGGACGAAAATGAACCATGCCCAAAATTGGATCTACTGAGCCTTGCTAATTAAGCGACGACAGAGTAAAATAGAATCAATCTACTCTGCGCGCGTCTGCAAGAGAGGGGAAAACAATGGCTAAAACTGAACAATCTCAAACCCAGCAACCGGATAAATCTGTTGACCTGGACGACCCTGGCCTCTATATCAACCGCGAGTTGAGTTGGCTTCAATTCAATCAGCGCGTGTTAGAAGAAGCGCTGGATGAACGGCATCCTTTGCTAGAGCGAGTCAAGTTTCTGTCCATCTTTGCCAGCAACCTGGACGAGTTTTTCATGATCCGTGTCTCTGGCTTGCGTCGGCAGTTGGCGTCCGAGATACTGGGGACCCCTCCCGATGGTCTGACGCCGGCCGAGCAACTGGCGGCCATCCACGAGGAATTGTTGCTCCAGTTGGCGCAGCACTCGAGGTGTTGGCACAAAGACTTGATGCCTAAACTGCGCGAGGCCGGGATCAATGTGCTCAGGTACAACGAGCTAAAGAGCAAGCAGCGCAAACTGCTGCGCCGTCACTTTAAGCGCGAGATCTTTCCGTCCCTCACGCCACTGGCCTTTGATCCGGGCCATCCCTTCCCCCACATCTCTAATCTGAGCATCAATCTGGCAGTGGTGATTAACGATCCCCAACGGGGCGAGCGATTCGCGCGTCTAAAAGTGCCTGCCGTGTTCCCGCGCCTGCTCGGCGTCCCCAGCGAGGAGAAAGCCGAAAGCTATGAAAAGCTGGGACTGGTGGAAAAGTCGTCCAACAATTTCGTCTGGCTGGAACAAGTCATAGCTGCTAATTTGGATCTGCTCTTCCCCGGCCTGGAGGTCGTGGCCTCCTACCCTTTCCGCGTCACCCGCGACGCCGACCCGGAAATCGAAGAGGATGAAGCGGCCGACTTGTTGCTGGCTATTCAAGAAAGCGTACGGAAACGACAATTTGGCTTTGTGGTGCGGATGGAAGCGGACAAAGAGATGCCAGAGCGCATACGCGACATCCTGGTCAGCAATCTGCGACTGGCGCCCTACCAGGTCTATACGATGAATGCCCCCATCGGCATGGCGGATTTGATCGAGTTGACAAATATCAACCGCCCCGATCTAAAGGATCCACCCTTCCTGCCGGCAGTACCTCCACCTCTCATCACCGAGGAGAGCATCTTTTCCGTGATCAAGCGGCAAGACGTTTTGCTCTACCACCCCTACGACAGCTTTAGCCCGGTGGTAAATTTTATGCGCGAGGCAGCTCGAGACCCCAATGTGCTGACCATCAAACAGACGTTGTACCGGGTAGGCCCAAAGTCGCCGGTCGTGGCCGCGCTGATGAAGGCCCGCGAGAACGGAAAGCAAGTGGCCGTGCTGGTAGAGTTAAAGGCCCGTTTCGACGAAGAGAATAACATCGTGTGGGCGCGGTCACTGGAGCGAGCGGGCGTACACGTGGTCTATGGCCTGGTGGGCCTCAAGACACACACTAAACTCCTCCTGGTGGTGCGTCGAGAGGGAAACGGCATCACTCGCTACGTGCACATGAGCACAGGCAATTACAACGACGTCACCGCTCGCCTCTACACAGACATCGGCTACTTTACGAGCGATCCAGACATCGGCGCCGACGTATCGGACTTGTTCAATGCTCTCACCGGCTATTCTCACCAGGAGGAATACCGCAAACTGCTGGTGGCTCCGGGAAGGATGAGACATCAGATCGTGGATCGAATTGAGCGCGAGATCAAGCGACATCAAAAGCACGGGGATGGCTACCTGGCTTTCAAGATGAACGCATTGGTGGACAAAGAGTGCATCCAGGCGCTCTATCGAGCTTCTCAGGCGGGGGTGAAAGTAGACTTGCAAGTACGGGGGATCTGCTGTCTGCGACCGGGCGTGCCAGGACAGAGTGAGAACATCACCGTCACCTCTATCGTGGGGCGTTTCTTGGAACACCCGCGCATCTATTACTTCCGCAACGGTGGCGAGGGAGAGATTCTGATGGGTAGCGCCGACCTGATGCCCCGCAACCTCGACCGGCGGGTGGAACAGTTGTTTCCGGTGCAAGATCCAGACCTGCGAGACTCTGTATATCACCACATTCTCAGCGTCCATCTGAAGGACAACTTGCAAGCCCGGCGACTGTTACCCGATGGCAGCTATGAACGGGTACAGCCACAAGAAGGCGAACCGGAACTGAATTCGCAATTGTGGATGATAGAACATCGGGGGTTGTGGAATGAGGAGGAGTGAGAGGGGGCAACGATGAAGGTGGCATTGATAGGTGACGTACATGCCAATCTGCCGGCGCTGGAGGCAGTGCTGGCCCACGCTCACGGGAGTGAGAATGAGCAAAGCGTCGAAGCGATCTGGAACGTGGGCGATTTTGTGGGATACGGGGCCTTTCCCAACGAGGTGATACAGCGGCTGCGGGACGAGGATGCGTTGAGCATCATCGGTAACTATGACCAGAAGGTGCTGCAATTCAAAAAAGAAAAGAAAAAGTGGCGTAAGAAAAAACAGCCGGCCAAGTACCTGGCATTCGAGTGGGCTTACGAGAACCTTTCCAAAAAGAACCGCAGATACCTGCGCTTCCTATCTCAAGAGATACGGATGAAGATAAAGGGCAAACGCATCCTGCTGACACACGGCAGCCCCGCCTCGGAGAAGGAACCTCTCACTCCCGAAACTCCAGAACAGCGGTTGCGCGAATTGGCGCAAATGGCCCACGCCGACGTGATCGTATGCGGTCATTCGCACCAACCCTTTGCGCGTGAGGTAGATGGCGTCTGGTTCATCAACACTGGCAGCGTCGGCCGGCCCGACGACGGCGATCCCCGCGCCTGCTACGCCATTCTACAGATTGAGGCGGAACAAATTCAAGTGCATCACCACCGGGTAGAATACGACGTGGAAAGAGCGGTCGCCGCGATCCGCAAGCACGATCTGCCCGAGGCCTTTGCACAGATGACCTTGCAGGGACGTAATCTGGACACAGTGCTGCAAATGGCGGAGGAACAAGTGCCTGCGCCCGCGCCTGCAGACGACTCCCCACCCCCTTCCAGAGCAGAGGTGGAAGCTAACCATCTCCAGGCGGTGCTGCAATTGGCCCAGCACTGCGATTACGACAAGGAACATACCCACCAAGTGACGCGCCTGGCGCTGAAACTATTCGACGAACTAGAATCTCTGCATCACCTCGGAACAGAGGAGCGTTTCTGGCTCAGGTGCGGGGCACTCTTGCACGACATCGGTTGGGTAGAGGGACAGCGGAAGCATCACCTGGCCGCCTTGCGCATCATTCTCAACACACCGCTCCTGACGTTCAACACACAAGAGCGTCTCATCATCGGCTCGATTGCTCGTTATCATCGCAAGGCGCGCCCGAAAAAGAAACACGATCATTTTTCCGCGCTGAAATCGGATCAACAGAGCATTGTGCGTACGCTGGCGGCGATCCTGCGCGTAGCGGATGGCCTGGATCGCACCCATCGCAGCCTCGTAGATGATCTGGCGTGTGAGATCACGGCGGAGCAAATCATTGTGCGATGCATAGTACGTGGGCCTGCCGAAGCGGAACGGCAAGCAGCTCTAAAGAAGGGACAGGTGCTGGAACGAGTGTTTCGCAAAGAATTGATTATCGAATATCGCCTCATCTGACATTGGGTATCCTCTCAACTTTATTGAGAGGATACGTGACGACTCGGACCCGTCACGCTACAAGCGTGACCTACAAAAAAAAAGTGTCCAGTAGCAAACCCATTGGCATAAATTGCGCTCCAGGCCATAACAACCTGGAGCGCGGTGCTACGTTTGGGATCAAAACGGGCGAGAACTATTTTTTCTTCTTGCCCTTTTTCTTGCCCTTTTTCTTATTCTTCTTCTTGCCTTTTCCCTTAGCCATGTCACTTTCTCCTTTTCTGAGATAAAAAACTGGTCGCCTTATTCGGTAGTCTCCCTGAATTGTGTTGGTAAATTTGAAACAGTCCCGCGCGGCGCTGAACCGCCGCGCTCACAGCTGAACCCCGCTTCGCGGGCTTGCTTAGCCCCCGGAGGGGGCTTGAGCTTTGAGCCGGACGGTTTTAGCGTCCGGCGAGATGGGCAAAACAACACCAACACGGTTGGGGGAGACTATCCCTTATTCAAGAAATACTCAAGTTGGTGTTAGAATGGGAATGATCTATTTCTTTTTCTTCTCCTTTTTCTCTTTCTTGACTTTGTAACCCATGGGCTGATAATCAAGTTCTCTGCTTAGAACTTGGACCAGAGTGCGCAGGGTCTTGACCCGCGCGAACCACTTGTCGTTCCCCTCTACAATCGTCCACGGTGCGGTGCGGGTGCTGGTTCGAAGCAGCATATTCTCCACTGCTTCTTCATATTGAGCCCACTTTTCGCGGTTGCGCCAGTCCTCATTGGTCAACTTCCAGGCTTTGTAGGCTGTGTTGCCCCGTTCCTTAAAGCGGCGCAACTGTTCCTCCTGGCTGATGTGAATCCAGAACTTGGCCAAGATCATGCCGTGGTCCGCCAACTGGCGTTCAAACTCGTTAATCTCGCGATAAGCGCGCTTCCACTCTTCCTCGGTACAGAAACCCTCTACCCGCTCCACCATGACTCGCCCATACCAGGTACGATCAAAAATGAGGATCTGCTTTTCGTCGGGTGGTCTGAGGCGACGCCAGAAGCGCCACAGGTAGTGATGGGTAGCATCTTCGCCCTGGGGCGCTGCAATGGGAAAAACCTCGTAGCCACGTGGGTCCAGTCTTTCGGTGACACGCTTGATGTTGCCTCCCTTGCCTCCGGCATCCCAACCCTCGTACACCACAACCAGCGTCCGATTTTGCACATAGAGTTGATAGGCCAATTCTCGTAGCTGCAACTGATAACGAGTTCTGTCCCGGACGTACTCCTCTCGCGTCAGGCTCTGACTCAGGTCTATCGTTTCCAACATGGCTACTCCTCCTTACCTTGACCCTGGGGGGCTGGTTCAGCCCCCGACGAGGCCAAAGACTCAATGCACCGTTTGATCTCCACCAGACTCTTGGGACCGATGCCATCCAGCTCCAGCAGCCCCTCGTCTCCCCCGGCCAATCGTCCCATCACGTCCCTAACAGTCGCCAACCCAGCCTGCTCCAGGGATCTCGACACCCGGGAACTGAGCCCCATCTCCGTCAGCGGGACTTGGCCTGCGTCCGGCAGAGCCGGTACTTTGGCGGGCCGTCCTTCTGGCAACGGAAGGCCACGTTCCTGCAAAGCCTCTTCCAGGCGGCGGATAATCGTCTCAAGAATCTTGACCCGCGCCCAACGGCGATCAGTCGCCTCGACAATCGTCCACCGGCCCCACTCCGTGTCAGTGCGTTCCAGCATCTCCTCGACGGCTACCATGTACTCCTCATAGTGGCGATAATGTTCCCAGTCTTCCGCCTGGACGTGCCAACTCTCCAACGGGTCCTTTTCCAACTTCTTAAAGCGCTTTTTCTGCTCCTTTTTGCTAATGTGTAACCAAAACTTGATCACCACATAGCCATCGTCGGCGATGGTGCGCTCGAAATCCACAATGTCCCGGTAGCCTTTGCGCCACTGCTCCTCTGGTGTGAACCCCTCCACGCGCTCGACCAACACCCGGCCATACCAACTGCGGTCGAAAATAGCCATTCGGCCATAGTTGGGCAACTTGAGCCAAAAGCGCCACAACCAGGGCATGTGGATCTCGAACGTACGCGGCGCCTGGATGGGATAAAGCGTGAACCCGCGCGGATCGAGCCGCCGCGTGAGCACATTGATAGATGTGCCTTTGCCCGAGGCATCCCAACCCTCAAAGATGATCACGCTGGGAATGTTGGCATCCCAACAGGCCTTTTGTAGATCGTATAGCCGATTGTGTAGATCAGGCATCTGCGCTTTGTACTCGGCTTTGGTCAGCTTTTTGGTCAGGTCTATCTTTTCCAGCATGTTTCCCCTCCTCTCTTATTCAATGCCGGTGACGACGGTGCGCAGGACGGTCGCTACCGCGTCTATGGACTGGTCGCCGTTGACCTCTACCAGCACTCCCTGGCGGCGATAGTAGTCAATGAGCGGGCTGGTCTGCTCCCAATACACCTTGAGCCGCTGACGAACTGTCTCCGGCTGATCGTCGTCGCGCTGATACAACTCGCCGCCATCGTTATCGCACACCCCTGGCTGTTTGGGCGGATTGAAACGGACGTGATACGCCGCGCCGCACACCCGGCACAACCGGCGTCCACTGACCCGTTCCACCAACACCTCATCTGGTACCACAATATTGGGCACCAGGCTGATCTTGTGCCCCTGGGCGGCCAGCGCCCCGTCCAGAGCCTCCGCCTGGGCTATGGTGCGCGGGAAACCATCGAGCAGGGCACCGCCAGCGCAATCGGGACGGCTCAAGCGATCCATTACCATGGCAATCGTGACATTGTCAGGCACCAGTTCTCCACGGTCCATATAGACCTTGGCTTGCAGCCCCAACTCGGTCTCGTGCTTGAGATTCTCCCGAAAGAGATCCCCGCTGGCGACGTGAGGCAAGTCGAGAACCTCACGCAGCCTGGCCGCCTGGGTCCCTTTGCCCGAGGCCGGCGGGCCGAGAAGAACAATGAATTTCGGTTCTGTCACCATAATGTTACACCTCCATCTGATCTAGGTCAAACGTGAACAGTACAATTTACCGCGATGCAGCAATTCCCGTTATGGTAGAAAACGGCAAGTTGTAGCCGCGATTTCGCAATCGCGGAAGACGTTTTACGCGGTACAACGGGCGCGATTTGGAAATCGCGACTACAAAACGGGAATTGCTG
>QMOE01000001.1 GCA_003648125.1 Chloroflexota bacterium | reverse complement strand
CGCGCACTGCGTGACGAGGTGCGCGAGTTTGTGTTCTCCGTGCCGCGCCAATTGATCCTGGATATGGACGCCGACCGGGTCAAGTACCCCCGCGACTTTGTCCGCCAGGCCGGGCGGCTCAATCTGCTGGGGTTGCGCTTCCCGCGCGAGTACGGCGGGCGCGGGCTAAAGTGGGAGGACGAGATTATTGCCATCGAGGAGGTGGGCGTGCTGGGCACGGCGCTGACCTGCGCCTACGTCATGCCCAGCATCGTCGGCGAGGCGCTGAACCTCTTTGGCACGCCTGAGCAAAAGGCTCGCTGGCTGCGCCCGCTCCTGACCGGCGAAAAGATTGCCGCCGAAGCGCTCACCGAGCCGCGCGGCGGCTCTGACTTTTTCGGCACCACCACCGAGGCTCGCCGCGAGGGAGATTGCTACGTCCTGCGCGGCCAGAAGCGCTTCGTCGTCGGCGCGGCCGAGGCGGACTTTTTCCTCGTCTACGCCCGCACCAACCCTGATCCCCAGGCCCCGCCCCACAAGTCCATCAGCGCGTTTCTGGTCGAGCGGGGAGAGGGAGTGGAGGCCGAGTACCTCTACGGCCTGCTAGGCACGCGGGGTGGCGGCACGGGACGGCTCGTCTTCCGCGACGTCCGCGTGCCGGTGGAGAACCTCATCGGAAAAGAGAACGGCGCGGGCGAGATATTTTACCAGATGATGATCCCGGAGCGGATGACCAGCGCGGCGGGGGCCATCGGCATGGGGCGGGCGGCGCTGGAAGTGGCGGCTCGCTACTCCGACAAGCGCAAAGCCTTTGGCAAGAAAATCCGTCGTTTTGAGGCGGTCAGCTTCAAGGTGGCCGATTCCGTTACCCTGCTGGACGCGGCCCGTGGGCTGGTCTACGGAGCCGCCCGCAGCGTTGATTCCGGCGATGCCCCCCGTCGCTCCCGACGGCTCGTCTCTGAGGCTAAAAAGTTCGCCACCGACGCCGCCTGGCAGGTGGTCAACCACGCGATGCAGATCATGGGCGGCATCGGCTACACCGACGTCTATCCCATTGAGCGGCTGCTGCGCGACACGCGCTTGATCATGATCTGGACTGGCACCAACGAGGTGATGGATCTCATCATCCAGCACGAGTATTACAAAGAACTGCTGCCCGGCCGCCCCGGCGTGCGGGATGTGGAGCCGGACGCGCCGCAGGCGGAGCGCACCGACGAAAAAATCTACGAATAGCCTTGATCCATTAATCCTGGAAACCCGTGTTCTATGATCCTCGACGAAACCATCTTGTGCAAACTGGACCAACTCTCCCTCGTCGCCCGCCGCGTCCGCGCAGGGCAAACCGCCGGCGAGCGTCGCTCCACCAGGCGCGGCAGCTCGGTCGAGTTCGCCGACTATCGGGATTACACCAAGGGCGATGACTTGCGCCGCGTGGACTGGAACATCTACGCCCGGCTGGAACGTCCCTATGTCAAACTGTTTGAGGAAGAGGAGGATTTGGCGGTGCATATCCTCTTGGATGGCAGCGGTTCGATGGATTGGGGGGGAGAGGGGAGCGGAGGAGCAGAGGAGAACAAGTGGCTATATGCACGGCAGTTGGCGGCGGCGCTGGGATATGTCGCGTTGACCTCCGGCGATAGGCTCACCGTTGCCAATCTCCAATCTCCAATCTCCAACATCCAATTCGGCCCAGTGCGCGGACGCGGCCACACGCTACGCCTGTTCGAGTGGTTGGGGGGACTGGAAGCGGAGGGCACGACCGACATGAACGCGGGGCTGCGTGGTTACGCCATTACCGGAGGACGGGCCGGGCTGGTGGTGCTCATCTCTGATTTGCTCTCCCCTGCGGGTTACGTCGCGGGATTGACTGCGTTGGCGGCTCGCGGCCACGAGGTGCTCCTGTTGCACACGCTCTCCCCCGACGAAGTGGAGCCGCCACTGGGCGGTGACCTGCGCTTGCTCGACGTGGAGACCGGCGATCCCCAAGAGGTGACGATTGACGGCGGAATGCGGGCGCTCTACCGCCGCCGTCTGACCGGTTGGCGGGACGAGATTCGGGCCACCTGCCGCGCCCGCGACGTGCGCTACGTCCCGGTCGAGACGGACACCCCCTGCGACCGTGTGCTGCTATACGATTTGCCAAGAAGGGGAATGCTCAAGTGACGAGGGCTTGCTGCAAGGGCATTAATTGCTCGCCCAGCATAGGAAAGTGCTGACCGTTGCTCGTCACCAACATCAGGTTGTGTTCCTGTGCGGTGGCGGCGATGAGCGCGTCGGGAAACGAGACCTGGAAACCCTTGCGGGCATGTTGATATATCATCCGTCCCGCACGGTCAGCGATTGGTGGGTTGACTGAGATGGTGGTCAGCGATTGAAGCAGGTGCATAGTCACTTTTTCCTCGCGGGTGTGCATCCCGGCCAAAATCTCCACCCAGGTCGCCGCCGAGATGCACAACTCGTGAGATTGAGACCAGCGGTTGAGCAGGGCGGGTACGCCGCGCTCTCCGCGCAGATGAAAAACCAACACGTTGGTGTCAAGAAGATAATGGTTCATCTTGCATATCCTCGGCCAGTTGCGTGTCCCAGTCGTAGGAGGAGTGACCGTATTCGCGCAGTTGGCGGATCCAGTGATTCACATCTTCCGGCGTCGCCAGTTCGGGGTAATCTTCCAGTTTCCAGGCTCCGGCGGATGCGTCCAATGCTTTGCGCAACTGTTCGCGGCGGGCCGCTTCCTCCGCTGCCTGGACGATGAACTGATTCCGTTCCCGGGGTCGCACCACCGCGTCCACCAATTTCAACACCTCGACCGGGAACGTCACATTGATACGCCGTTTCGCGGTTGTCGTTGATATAGTCATAATACACCTCCGAATGGTGTCTAAATTATACACCTTATTCTAGTGTAGTCAAATCATACTTTACGTTTAACACCATGTCCTTTCTAACACCACTCGCCCTCATATTTGCCGGGCTGAGCATTCCCATCCTCATCATGTACATGCTCAAGCTGCGGCGGCGGGACGTGCTCGTCTCCAGCACGCTCCTCTGGCGGCGCCTCCTGCGCGATAGGGAGGCGAACGCTCCCTGGCAGCGGCTGCGGCGCAACCTGCTTCTGTTGCTCCAACTGCTCATCCTGGCCCTGCTGACTTTGGCCCTGGCGCGGCCTTTCGTTCCCGCTCCGACCGTCGTCAGTGGCAGCGTCGTCATTCTGCTGGACTCTTCCGCCAGTATGCAGGCCAGCGACGTCGCTCCCACCCGCTTTGACGCCGCGCGCGAGGCCGCGCAAGAGATCGTCGCGGGCTTGGGCGTGGGCGACGTGGCGACCATCATCGCCGTCGGGCCGCAGCCCCGCCTGTTGGCCTCACCCACAGGCGATAGAGCGATCCTGCGCCGCGCCCTGGACAACGCCGCTCCCACCGCCGGCCCCGCCGATTGGGAGGCCGCCTTTGCGCTCTCCGCGGGCGGGTTGGTCGGTGCGGAGGACGTCCGCGCCATCATCATCTCCGACGGTGCGCTGCCAGAGACGTTGCCCCCGCTGCCGGGCGAGATACGCTTCGTGGGCGTGGGCGGCGGGAGCGACAATCTCGCCATCACCGCGCTGGCGACGCGGGAGGGAGCGGAGGGGCCGCAGGCGTTTCTGCGCCTGGTCAATTATGGCGAGTCCGACGCCGAGCCGCTGATCGAGTTCTCCGCCGATGGTGTCCTCTTTGATGTCCGCCGCTTGCCCATCTCGGCCCACAACAGCGCCGCTCTGACCCTCACCGATCTGCCCTACGACATGCGCGTTTTGCAAGCGCAACTCTCCACCGAGGACGCGCTGCCGCTCGACGACATTGCCTGGGCCACGCACACGCCCCCTGCCTCTGGGCGGGTGCTGCTCGTCTCCGAGGGCAACCTCTTTCTGGAGCGAGCGCTGACCGCGCTGCCCGGCGTCGAACTGGTGCGGCTGTCGCCCGATCAGCTTGTGCCCGACGAGGATTATGCCCTCTATGTGTTCGATACCGCGCTTACCGGAACGCTGCCCTCCGCTAACTTGTGGCTCATCGGGCCGGCGGTCTCGTCGGGCGGCTCGTTCACCGCCACGACCGTTGCCCACGTCGCCGCCGACGATCCCCTGCTGCGCTACGTAGACCTGAGCGACGTTCACATCCTCCAGGCGCACGCAGTCGAGCCGCCGCCCGGCGCGCGGGTGCTGGTCGAGGCCGAGGGCGGGCCGCTGCTGTTCGTCGCCGAGCGGTCGGAGGGACGGCTGGCGGTGCTCACCTTTGACCTGCGCGACTCGGACCTGCCGCTGCAAATCGCCTTCCCCATCCTCACCGCCAATCTGGTTGATTGGCTGCTACCGCGCGGGGGACTCGCTACCATCGCAGGGGAGGGCTGGGAAGGGATCCGCCCCGGTGATCCCGTTCCCATCCCGTCCGACCCCGAGGCAACAGAAATCCGCGTCACCGCGCCGGACTCTACCCGGCACGTACTCCCGGTTGGCGAAAAGGTTCCCGTCTTTGCCGCCACCGACCAACTGGGCCTCTACCTGATCGAGCAACGTGATCGCTCCGATACCGTCCTGCAATCCGCCGTTCTAACCGTCAACCTGTTCGACGAGGCCGAATCGGACATCGCGCCGCGCGCGAGCGTGCGGGTGGGGCAGACAGAGATCACCGCTGCGGCGCGTGAGGAAGAGGGTCACCGCGAGTTTTGGCCCTGGCTGGCGGGCGCGGCGTTGGTGGTGCTCGTCGTCGAGTGGTGGACGTATCAGCGGGGAACGATTCAGTCTAGATAAGATTGATATGGCTTTTACACAACCACTGTTCTTGTTACTGCTGGCAATACTGCCCTACTTTGTCTATTTGGGCCGGCCCGTGAGCCGCTACGGACGCGGGCGGGCGTGGGCCGCGCTCATCCTGCGCTGCCTGATCGTGACGCTTCTCCTCCTCAGCCTGGCCGGGATGCAGTCCGTCCACGGCGGCGACGAGTTGGCCGTCCTCTTTTTGGTGGACGTATCCGATAGCGTCTCGGAAGCGGAGCAGGAGCGGGCGCTGGCCTTTGTCGAAGAGTCGCTCGCGGCGATGGGGCCGGACGACCGGGCCGCGTTGGTGCTCTTTGGGGCCGATGCGCTGGTCGAGCGACCGATGATGGGCGGGGGGGAATTGGGCGAAATTACCTCCATCCCCCGCACCAACCAGACCGACCTGGAAGGGGCGATTCGGCTGGGCACGGCTCTCTTCCCCGCTGGCTCTGCGCGGCGGATGGTGATCCTCTCCGATGGCCGCCCCACGTTGGGCCAGGCGGAGCAGGCCACGCGGCTGGCCCGCGCCCAGGGTATCCAGGTGGACGTGGTCTCTCTCGGCGCTCCGCTGCCGGCCGAAGCCTGGCTCTCCGAACTCGCCGCCCCCGACCGGCTGCACCAGGGCGAGGAATTTACTCTTTCTATCACCGCCCGCGCCACACGCGATTCCGAGGCTGTGCTGACCGTGCTGACCGACGACACGGTCGCGGCGCAGGAGCAGGTACATCTGAATCCCGGTGATAACACCTTTGCCATTCCCCTCACGGCAGATGAGCCTGGATTCACCTCCTTCCGCGCCTACCTCACCCCTCTTGCCGACACCTATTCCCAGAACAACACGCTCTCCGCCTTTACGATGATCGAAGGGCCGCCGCGCGTCCTCGTCGTGGCTTCCCTCCCGCTCGAGGGGGAGCATCTGGTGACCGCGCTCCAATCCGCCGGCCTGGTGGTGGAGGAGCGCACGCCCGGCGCTCTTCCATCCGACCCGGCGTCCCTGGCGGGGTACGGGACCGTCCTGCTGGTGGACACGCCCGCGCAGTCTCTTTCCCCCCGCGCGATGGCTGCGCTCCAATCCTACGTCCGCGACCTGGGCGGCGGACTGGTGGCAGTCGGCGGGCCACACAGCTATGGGGTCGGCGGCTGGTACGACACCCCGTTGGAGGAGACCCTGCCGGTCGAGATGACGATTCAAGACCAGGAGCGCTTTCCGCCAATGTCCATCGTCGTCGTGATAGATAAATCGGGCAGTATGAGCGCGCAGGAGAGCGGTGTGCAAAAGATACGGCTGGCCGGGGAGGCGGCCGCCCGCGTCGCCGAACTGATCAACGACCTGGACGAGATCACCGTCATCGCCTTTGACGACCGACCCGCCGACGTCATCGGCCCCCTGCCTGGCAGCCGGCGCGACGAGGTGATCGACCGGGCGACCCGCTTGCAGGCCGGCGGCGGCGGCATCTATGTCCGCGAGAGCTTGCAAGAGGCGCTGCGCTACCTGAACGATTCCGACAGCACCGTGCGCCACATCATCCTCCTATCCGACGGCTCCGACTCGGAGCATCAGGATGGAGTGCGGGAGATGGTCGAGCAGGAGATGGCCGCCCAGAATATCACCCTCAGCACCGTCGCCATCGGGGCCGGGTCAGATTTGCGCTTTCTGGAGGAGATCGCCGAGTTGGGCAACGGACGCTACCATTTCACCGACCAGGCCGCCAGTTTGCCCGTCATCTTTGCCGAGGAGACGCAACTGGCGATGCGCTCTTACATCGTCGAGGAGCCATTCTATCCGCGCCAGACCTCCACCAGCCCGATCCTCACCGGTATCGAAACCGTGCCGCAACTGGCGGGCTACGTCGCCACGACGCCCAAGCCGGCCGGGCGCGTGATCCTCTCCACTCACCAGGACGACCCGCTGCTGGCAGCCTGGCAGTACGGGTTGGGTCGCTCCGTGGCCTGGACCTCGGACGCGACCGGTCGCTGGGCGCAGAATTGGGTGGGCTGGGATGGATTCAGCCGCTTTTGGGCGCAGGCGGTGCGCTGGACGATTGTCGAGCGGAGCGACGTGCCGGTGGAGGTAAACGTGACGTTGGAGGGGGACGGGGCCCGCATCACTGTGGACGCGGTGGACGAGGGCGGTGGTTTTGTCAACGGGTTGGACGCGGGCGTGAGCCTGGTGGGGCCGGAGGGCGATCCGCTGTTGGTGGAACTGGTTCAGACCGCGCCGGGCCGTTACGAGGGGACGTTCGCGCCTCATAAGGAGGGGGCTTACCTGATGCGGCTGACCGGCTCGCTGGCGGGAGAGAGCGCCGTAGCCCTGACCACCGGTTGGGTGATGGGCTACTCGCCCGAATACGCCGCGCTGGAGGGAGACCCGGCCTACTTGGAGCATCTGGCTGAGATGGGGGATGGAGCGGTGTTGGAGGAACCCGCCGATGCCTTTGCCCACACGCTGCGCGGGGAGGGCGCCGCCCGCGATTTGTGGCCCTATCTGCTGGCGTTGGCGACGCTGCTGCTGCCCTTTGACGTGGGCGTGCGGCGGTTGGCATGGGGCCGTCGTGACCTGGAAAAGGCGCGCGCCTGGCTGTTGGAGCGATTGCCGCGTCGCCGCCCGCGCGTTGCCGCCGAGGCGCCATCACCGGTAGGGCGTTTGTTCGAGGCCAAGTCCCGCGCCGGGGAGCGGCGGCCTGTGGAGCAGGTTTCTATATCTGCCGAACCGGAGACAACGCCTCCGCCGGGCGAGCGGCCGCCGTTGCCTATAGCAAGTCAGGCTGAGCCGCCGCTTGCGCCATCTACCCTTGCTGCTGAGGGAGGGACACTGGCCGGGCAGTTGTTGAAAAAGAAGCGGGGGCGCAAGAAGGAGAACTAGCGGGGGGCGTATATAAATCTTGGGGGAGCGAGTGCTGGCTGAGTGAGACCGAAAGATGTTTTTGCTCCTTGAGGAGCGAAAATGAACCATGCCAAAAGAACGAATTGGACGGCTTCCTTTCCCCATTCGTTGTCCTGTTTTTGAGTAAATATCCGCAGTTGGGTGTTCGTCATTTTCTTGCGCGCCGTGGAACGCGGTCATTGGAGCGCGGCCATCTTGGCCGCATGCGGGCGGGAACGCCCGCGCTCCCAGGCAGTCATCGGAACGCGGGCATTGGAGTCACCCTGACTTGTCGTATGGGCGAGGCACGCCCGCGCTCCCAGGCAAGATCCACTACCCGGCGCAAAAATTTGACGGACACCCTCCGCAGTTACCTTATTTGTGATTCTTTCCCAGTTGTGGTAAGATTGCTGAGAAGCCAACGTCTTTCTGTCTATTCTCGCTGCTGGGGCGTGGCCAAGTGGTAAGGCAACGGACTTTGAAAACGCCCAGGCCAAGATAGATGAGGCTCAAGTGGAATTGGCCGCCTGGTGTGATGAGGCGGAAGGCCGCGAGTTAGAATCCTGCCAAAAGTTTACTGAAATGCTCGACGAGATTGAGCAGGAGCTATTTAGACGAACCTACAAACCTACATTCCCCTCGATGCCGCCGTTCGCCGCTACCAGATCAACCGCCTGGCATTGACCCAGGCTATAGAAACTGGTAGAATGAGGGCAGTGCAAGTAGACGGCGGTGTCGCCGTCGCCGAGGAGGACATAAAGATTCTGGCTATTGAACTGGATAAAAAGTTGATAGGGGTTTCAATCAGGGCTATCAAGGCGGCCGAAAAGTATGGCGTCAATCAACAAAATTTGAACCGATGGGTTGACGCTGGTTACATCCGTGTCATTGACCATCAGCGACATAGCTACCTGGAGCTAGACGAGGCGGACGTCAAGCGGGTGACAACGATCTATAAGAGAGCCTTACAGGAAACCGGTTCACCAATCAAGGCCGGGTGGGTGCTCAAGCGCACGATGGAATACTTTAAATAGTGGAGGAATGATGCTGATCGGATACCTTCAAGCCGCTATGCGGCGTGCCAGGTACGAAATCTTGGAAGATGGTGACTTTTACGGCGAGATACCGGGCTTTCAGGGCGTCTTTGCCAGCGCCGATAACCTGGAGGACTGCCGCCAGCAACTGGAGGAGGTGCTGGAGGACTGGCTGGTGTTGGGCCTGCGTATGGGGCACTCTTTACCTGTCGTGGACAATATCTC
The DNA here is from genome assembly GCA_003648125.1 of Chloroflexota bacterium. The sequence goes on along the minus strand of QMOE01000001.1, from coordinate 16,088 downwards.
GCTCACGGCAGAACTGGTGCCGGCGTGATGCCACCCTTTGGCCCTATCAAGCGCCGCGACCTGATCCGCAGCCTGCGTGAACTGGGGTTTGAGGGTCCCTACTCTGGCGGGCGGCACGAGTTTATGGTCAAGGGAACCGTCAAGCTGTTCGTTCCCAACCCTCATAGTGGCGACATCAGCCGGGGGTTACTGAGCAGGATACTGCGCCAGGCGGGAATTGACCGCCAGGAATGGGAGCGTTTATAAAGCGCGGGGGTTAGAATACAGGAGAAAGTCAGCGGGCTTTGGCCCGCTTTTTTTGTTGCGCGTCATTCACCAAGTATTCAAATTCGTGTAACCAATCTATTGATATTGGTGTAATAGCATGGTAAAATGGTGACAATCCAACACACCTGAACAACCCAACGTGGGCAAGGAAGAGCTATCGCGCTGCACGAACAGCCGGTGGCGTGGCCCAGGGAGGCTGCCCCGCCAGCGTAACTCGCACCCGCGTCCCAACTGGCTCAAGACTAACGGCTTGCTGGTTTTTGGTGCGCTCGTCTTTGTGATTGGTGGCTGGTGGGTCTTTATCCGCGAGCCTGCGCCGCCTGCTGTCCAGAGCGTGCCCGCTCCAACGGCGATTCCTGCCCCCGCTATCGAGGAACCGGCAGGCTTTTTTGATGATAGCGGCGCGGAATCTGGATTCTTTCCCACTACTGAACCCACGCCAGTGCCCCCCACCGTCACCCCACCGCCGCCCACTGCTACACCGGAGGGGTTGCTCTACAATGTCTTTGTGGACGGTCAGTCTATCATCTGCCTGTGTACCGAGGCTGGCGCTATTATCGGTGACGCGGTTTGCTTCGATGCCGCTCCATCGGCGTGCGGGGAGAATGTAGATGGGCAATAGAGGGCGAGGCTGGAAAAGCAGCCGCTGGGGCGGCAAATGGGGCAAGCGGCAGGGGGGCGGTGTGACATCCTCCTGGCGCACCAACTACCGGGGATGGCTGAGCAAGGGCGGTAACGCTGGCTGGGGGTCCTCGTTGGGCCGGGCGGGACGCATCGGTACCACCGATTGGGGCGGCGGCGGGCGGCTGCGCTCCTCGATGCACGGCTCGATGGAATCGAGTTTGGGGCTATCGTCCGCGCTCTCAGAGCAGGGCTATGTTGGCGGCCAGACAGGCACTGGCGGTATCCTCTCCAATTTCCAGCCGAGTTTTGGTAGCGGCAAGAAGGTGCACTTGAAGGACAATCTCGGCGGGTCTCTACAGGGGAACGTGCGCGAGCGCGCCGAGGCAGCCGTCGCCGCGCTGCTGATGCGCTATGCTCAAGTGTTTTACAATGCCACCGGCGACGACTTGCAACCCGTGATGGACAATCTACTTGCCCTGCTAGGCCAAGTACAGCGGCCTGGGGCTGGACTGGGTACACCAACAGGCGCGTGTCCCTGTCTCTGACGAGATCGAGCGGTTTGTAGTCTGGCTTGTCGAAGCGGCGGCGGTGGACGGCGGCAAAGAACCGCTGCTATGGAAGCTACAGCGAATGCGCGCGATGCGTCCGCTCGCCCCCAAGAAAGAAATCAAAGTGGACGTGAAATAGTGTCATCGTGGTGACAAATCATCGAGCGGTAGCTGGTGGATCCGTCGCCACTCTCTCCCGCACGTGGTGACACGCCCCACGTTGATCAGTCTCCGGCCCAGGGCATCCGTGTCACCATTCCCATAATCTGGTAAAATCTCTCCCACAACAAAAGGAGGGATTTTTCTATGCAATCCGTCGTAGCCTCGTTCATCCTCGCCAAACGCGCAGATGGGCGCGCACCCCGCACCATCCATGACTATCATCGTTGCCTGGACCCGTTCGCGGATTGGTGCACCGATCAGTCACTCTCCCTGGACAACCTGACACGCTCTGACGTGCGGCGCTACGTCGTCAGGCTGCGTTCCAACAAATGTTGCAGGTATATGCCCCGAAAACAAAAGAGTACAGATTCGTCATTTTAGGGCAACGGACTATGACAACGATGCTCGAATATCTGGATACACGGGATGACGACACACCAGAACTATGGATTGGGCGGAAAGGCGCCCTCACGGCGCGCGGAGTGTCACACGCACTAAAGCGACGCGCGCGTGGTGGGCCTTGAAAAGCGGGTACACCCACACATCTTTCGCAAAACATTCGCTACAAACTGGTTGGATAACAAAGGGGATGCAGAGCGGCTGCGCGTTTTGATGGGCTGGTCGGCTGAAACGCTGGCGCAGATGCTCACAATATACATCGCCAGCAAACGCACACACCTCGAAGCGGCGCACGCCCAAGCCTCCCCGGTGGACAACCTGGCGTGGTGACAAGGCGCGTGAGGATCATTGCCCTGGAGAGAGAGTCTTGTCACCACGGGGGAGATGTGGTAAAATTGTTTTGAAAGCGGCTGGTAACTCGCTGGGGCGTGGCCAAGTGGTAAGGCAACGGACTTTGAATCCGTGTATCGTAGGTTCGAATCCTACCGCCCCATTTTGGATTGTCAATCCCTCACACAGTGAGGTCATTCGGTGGCTGTGTCGTACTCTTCTAGAATAGGAGCGGTACACCACGGCCACTTTTGGCATAAGGAGGCGGCTAGAGGTGAAATTAGTTTTCGTGATTCTGGCAGCCGGCCAGGGAACCAGAATGAAATCCGACCTGCCCAAGGTGCTGCATCCGCTGGGCGGACAGCCGATGATTGTCCACGCGCTGAATACGGCGCGGGCGCTGACGAGCGCCAAACCTATCCTGGTGGTGGGACGCGGGGCGCAAGCCGTACGCGAGACAGTGGGCGACGACGCCACTTTTGTCGAGCAGGCGGAGCGGCTGGGCACCGGTCACGCCGTGCTTCAAGTTCGGGGTGCGCTTCAGGGTCGGAGCGACCTGGTATTGATAAGCTGCGCCGATATGCCGCTCCTGACTGTAGAGACGCTGCGTCGGTTGGTCGAACGACAGCGGCAGAACTCGGGGCCGATCACCATGCTCACCATGATGGCCGACGACCCACGCGGCTTTGGGCGCATAATCCGAGACGAAAGTGGCGCTGTGGTCAAGATAGCCGAGGAGGCGGTAGCCACGCCGGAACAGTTGTCCGTGCGAGAACTCAACACCGCCGCCTATTGCTTCGCCGCGGATTGGCTGTGGTCCCACGTGGCTCAAATTCCCCTCAGTTTGCCCAAACAAGAGTATTACCTGACCGACCTGGTCGAGATGGCCGTCGCCGAGGGGTTGCGGGTCGAGGCCGTGATCGCCGATGATGCGACCGAGGCGCTGGGCATCAACACGCGCGTACACCTGGCCGAGGCGGAGCGTGTGCTGCGCCGTCGCATCAACGAGCGCTGGATGCTGACCGGGGTGACGATTGTGGACCCGGACACCACTTACATTGAGCCTGACGTGACCATCGGACAGGATACGGTTGTGTGGCCCAACACCCACCTGCGCGGCCAGACGACGATCGGCGAGCGCTGCCACATTGGCCCCAACACCATCGTCGTGGATTGCCGCATCGGCGACCGCTGCCGGGTACTGGCCTCGGTGTTGGAGAGCGCGGTGATGGAAGACGAGGCCGACGTTGGCCCCTTTGGCCACTTGCGCAAAGGGGCGCGGTTGTGTAAAGGCGCGCATATGGGTAACTTTGGCGAACTGAAAAACTCGACCCTGGGGCCTGGGGCCAAGATGGGCCATTTCAGCTACCTGGGTGACGCCGAGGTGGGAGCCGAGGCGAATATCGGCGCGGGAACCATCACCTGCAACTATGACGGCACGCGCAAGCACAAAACAGTGATCGGAGCAGGCGCATTCATCGGCTCCGACACGATGCTGGTCGCGCCGGTGCGGGTGGGCAAGCGGGCCAAGACGGGGGCCGGGGCGGTGGTGACCCGCGACGTGCCCGACGACGCGCTGGCCTACGGAGTGCCAGCCCAGGTGCGGAGCAAGAGCAATGACGAGTGACGGTTTTGACCGCCAGGAGTTGATCCGCCAGGCTGTCGCCGCGCGGGAGCGCGCCTACGCCCCCTATTCTAACTACAAAGTCGGGGCGGCGTTGTTGGGGAAATCTGGCCGGGTTTATACTGGCTGCAACGTGGAGAACGCCGTTTACCCCCTCTGCACCTGCGCCGAGCGCACGGCGGTTGTGAAGGCGGTCTCTGAGGGCGAGCGCGAGTTCGCGGCGCTGGCCGTCGTGACCGAGAACGGCGGTTCTCCCTGTGGCTCCTGTCGCCAGACCCTGCGCGAGTTTGGCCAGGACATTATCGTGTTGATCGCCGACATCACGGGCGCTTGCCGCGAGACGACCGTAGCCGAGTTGCTGCCGGGCAGTTTCAGCGTGGAGGATTTGAGGAGGGAGACGAGATGACCGATGATCTAGCCGCATCGCAAAAACGCGCGGAGCGGGAGCGCGAAATCGCTTACGAGATGCAGCAGAGCTTTTTGCCGCACACCTTCCCCAGCATTGAGGGCGCAGAAATCGCGGCCATCATGCGCCCGGCCCGCGAGGTGGGCGGCGATTTTTACGACGTCATTCCCCTGAGCGGCGGTCTGCTGGGAATAATCATCGCCGACGTATCCGGCAAAGGGGTGTCCGCTGCGCTCTACATGGCTCTGGGCCGCACGCTGCTGCGCTCTCATTCCCTCAACATCGCGCGCCCGCGTTACCTCACCGGCGCTATGGATAGCGCGCACATACGGCAATTGATGCGTACCGTTCCGAACAGCGCGCTGTCTGCCCTGGACTCGATCCGCATAACCAACGAATATCTGACAGAGCATCACTCCGAACAGGCAATGTTTCTCACCCTCTTTTACGCCGTCTACGACCCGCGCAGCCGTGTACTGGTCTACGTCAACGCTGGGCATAACTCGCCTTTTCTCTACAACGCGCGTACCGGCGAGCAGGGCTGGCTCGCGCCCACTGACCTGATCGTGGGTGTGCTACCCGACGTGTCCTACGAACCGCAATGGCGTCAGTTGAACCCTGGCGACGTGCTGACGCTGTACACCGACGGAGTGACTGAGGCGTTCAACGCCGACCGCGAGATGTTTGGCGAGGAGCGGCTCGTCGAATCAGTGCGTGCCCATCAGACCGCCTCCGCCCAGGAACTCGTCAAAGCTATTAGGGCGGATGTAGATGTCTTTGTTGATGGCGCGCCCCAGTCGGACGACCTCACTCTTTTGGTGATGCGTTGCCAATTGAGTGGAGATTAACAAGAAAGAAACCAGATTTCTGGCACAATGTAAGGAGGCCCCGATAATGAAAGACACAAGAGTCGTCATCCTCGCCGCCGGCAAAGGGTCGCGGATGCAGTCGGATCTGCCCAAGGTTTTGCACAAAGTCGAGGGCAAAGCTATGGTCCAACATAGTATAGACAAGGTCAGAGAACTGGGTGTGAGCGACGTCATCCTTGTCGTCGGTTACAAGAAAGAGATGATTCGAGAGGTCGTGGGCGACAGCGTAAAGTACGCCGTCCAGGAAGAGCAATTGGGCACCGGCCACGCCGTGATGCAAGCCCGGCCTTTCCTGGAGGGCTTTGACGGTAACGTGGTGGTGCTGTACGGCGACATGCCTCTCATCAACTCGGCGACGATCAAAAAGCTGATTGATGCCCGTGAGAGTGACGACGTGAAAGGCGCGCTCCTGACCATCGTGCTGGATAATCCGCCCGATTTTGGCCGCATCGTCCGCGACGACGCCGGACGCGTGCTGCGTATCGTCGAGGTGCGGGATTGCTCGCCGGAGGAATTGGCTATCAAAGAGGTCAACGTGGGTATGTACTGTTTTGATTGCCAAGAGTTGCTGGCCGCCTTGGATGGGTTGAGCACCGACAACGCCCAGGGTGAGTACTATTTGACTGACGTGGCGGGCATCATGGCCGATAAGGGGTTGACGGTAAAGACCGTCACCAGCGACACGCTGGAAGAAACTCTGGGTATCAATGACCCCCACCACCTGGAATTTGCCGAGAGCCTGAGCGATATTCGGTATGCCGAGAGCCTGTACGAACTGATTGACGCCACGCTGGCGATGCAGCGCCAGGGCTAGAAACCTGGTTCCTTTTACACCAAAGCCGAGAATATGAAAATCGGCATATTGCACCAATACAGTCTCTATGGCTCTGGCAGCAGCGTCTACACCCGAGACATGACCAAGTCCCTGGCTCGCTTGGGACACCAGGTCCACCTGATATCCCTGGAGCCTCATCCCGAACGGTACAACTTTCTCGACGCTGCCTATCTCCATAGTGATAGCGGCAGCCAGCTCCTTTTCCGCCGCACCGATTCCCCTACCTGCATCTCCCATACACTATCTTACCGCACCGTCCCCGTGGCCTACGACCGCATAGACTTGCCCAATACTAAACTTTTTGTCACCCTCTCCGATCTCGAAATTGAGGATTACGTGACCTTTTTTTCCGACAAGGTCAAGATGTTGGCTCAGGTGCACGCTTTTGACATCATGCACGTCCATCACACCGTGCTCCCTCCCTACGTCGCCCGCCTGGTCAAAGAAGAACTGGGCCTGCCCTATATCGTGACCATCCACGGCAGCACCATCGAATACGTAGTTCTGAGAGACGCGCGCTACAGGTATCGCGCCACTGAGGGGTTGCAGGGAGCTGGCAGCATCATCGTGCTGAATCGGGACGTGCGGGCCAGGGTGCTGCGAATTTGTCCCAACATTGAGCGCAAGCTGATCCAGATTCCCGTAGGAGTAGATGGCGACCTGTTCCGACCGCTGCCCGTCGAGCGCAGACCGGCGGCCCTGAATCGTTTGATACGCCGCCTGAACGCCGGGGAAAAGCTGGGCAAGACGGCTCAACTGCAACGGCAGACGTGGCAGGCGGCCGAGATTTCTGGCGAGGAAAATGTAGCGGCTGTGGCTTTTGACCTCCAGAGCCGCTACAATGCCAGTTACCCCGACGCTGATCTATCTCACAAGCTGGCCCAAATAGATTGGCAAGAGGATAACGTCCTCATCTATTTTGGCAAACTTCTCTTTGACAAAGGCGTGCATTGCCTCATAATGGCCCTGCCTAATATCATGGCTGCTTTTCCCAACACCAAGTTGCTCATCATCGGCAGTGGAATGGATCGCGAGTTTCTGGAGATGGGCGTGGCGGCGTTGGACCGGGGACGGTTGGACTGCTTTTACTGCGTGATGCAGGCCGGCATGGCGGGCCGGAAAGAACACGCTGCGTTCTACGAATACATCACCAGTTTTTTGCAGAGCACCGATCAGATGGCGTACCTGGCCCGTGCGCGCGGTCGGATGGTGCAAAACGTCATCTTTACCGGTTACCTGACGCGCGCCAACCTGGCGACATTGCTCCCCTGCGCTCGCGTCGCGCTCGTCCCTTCGATCATCAAAGAGGCCTTCCCGCTGGTATCCATCGAAGCTCTGGCCTGTGGGGTTGTGCCGCTGGCCTCATATTTCTCTGGGTTGACGCCCATCCTGGACCAAGTGGCTGACGCTCTAGGCGCGCTCGGCGACTATGTCAAAATCGGCCACGCGCCGGAGGCAATGATCCACGACCTGAGTCAGAACGTTCCATCTCTGCTTTCTATTTTGAATGACGATAGCGCCGCCAAAGAAATCTCGGCCGCTTGTCGGGAGTTGGTCGAGCAAAAGTATCGCTGGAAGACCATCATCTCAGAAATAGAGAACCTGTACCGGGTATTAGGGGCGTGAGATGCGCCTCGGCAGTTTTTGTATTCAGGGGCAACATGGTATATAATGAGACATGTACCCATTTCGAAAATAACATCGTAGGCGCGGATTCCATTCCGCGCTATGGAAAGCGCGGCTACATTTTCGTCTTTTCAATAAATCGGGGTAACTACTCGGTCATACAGCGCAACAACGCCGCTTTTGTCACTGCGAGGAGCATAGCGACGAAGCAATCCCCGTTTAGGACACCTTGGATTGCTTCGGGTAAAAAGCGCCCTCGCAATGACAAAGGCTGAATAGTTACAAATCGGAGTAGGGGCAGGCCTTGCGTCTGCCTAACAGGATGATCGCACAACCCACAGGCCAGGGAGGAGAGATATGATCGGTTTTAGAAAGCGCAGCCCGCAAGAGTTTCCCCGACTGGAAACCCCCGCTGTCTGGAATGACATCCTCGAATCGCTGAAACCGGACAGTTCATACGACGAACGGCTGGAAGCGATCCTGACTGCGTTGGACAAGGCCGTTGGTCTCGACGTTTACTACCTCTACCTCCTGGATGCGACCGGGAAACGTTTGTCCCTCGAACATATCAAGGCCAAGTCGTTGGAGGAGGAGGCCAAGGTAGAGGGGGGAATCCCGGTGTTGAGTGGGGGCGACGAGTACGAAAGCGTGCATTCTATCCTCAACTCCCCTTTGTTGGATTTCCCCTATCACACGCGCCACAACGAACCCCACGTCACCACCACTCGGGCGGGGCCGGTGTACGCGGTGCCGTTGCGGCGCGAGGGACAGTTGGCGGGCCTATTGCAGATGGGCCCCCTGGAAGATGGCAGTGTGCCCAGGGCCATCGAGCAGCGAGTAGCCGACCTGCTGTTTCCACTTTCCTTTGCTGTCACCCAGGCCCGGCAGGAAGAGGACATACGTCAGCGGCTGCAATCTCTGGAGAGCCAAGCGGAGGTGAGCCGGCGGTTGCTCAGTTCGGCCTTTGAGGTCGGTGAGTTCATTGATTTGCTGCTGGACCTGGCCCTGACCGCCACCGGCACCGAAGCCGGGTTCGTGGCTATCGTCGAGCCGGCAAGTCCTGACGATGACAAGCTGACCATTCGCGCTGCTCAAGGAATGTCCGACGAATTCCTGGATCAGGTCAACCTGGTGGTGGGCGAAGGATTGTTCGATTGGATATCGAAAGAGTCTCGCAGCCTGATGGTCAGCGACTACGAGTTCGTCCAGGAAATGGGCATCAAATCCATCCTGGCCGTGCCGCTGGTGGAAGGGGAGCGCTTGCTGGGATTGTTTGCCCTGGTCAACTTTCAAAAGAGCGAGACCTTTGCCGACTATAGCCTGAAACTGCTCTCGTCATTTGTCGAACAGATTCGGCTGGTACTGGATAACGTGCGCTTGCTCGACCAGTTCACCCAACGCTACCTGGAGACCCTCAAGGCGTTGGACAAAGCAGTAGACGTGCGCCACCCGGCCACCATATCGCACACCGAGAGGGTGACGGCGATCGCCGTAGAGATCGCCCAAGAGATGAAACTCTCGCCCCACGAGGTGGACATCATCCGCACCGCCGCTGAGATCCACGACGTGGGCATGTGCGGCATCGCTGAGGCGGGCCAGGGCTTTCAGGCCGATTATAACCATCCCACTATCGGCGCCGATATGGTGCGCATCCTGGCCCTGCCGCCCGGCGTGGCCGATGCTATCGCCAGCCACCACGAGTGGTTCGATGGTTGGGGCTATCCCAACGGGCTAAAGGGGAATGAGATTACCCTGGGTGGGCGCATCCTGGCCCTGGCCGAGTATTTCGTCGAGGCGACCACTGCCACTGAACTTGAGCCTACTTTTACCTGGGCCAAATTGAAAGCAGAGATCGAAATACGCCGGGGCAGCCAGTTCGATCCGGCGGTGGTAGACGCGCTGCTGGCCCTCGTAGAGGAAAAACGGGCCGCGGCCGGCGACGGCGTGCTGGGTGGCTGTATTGCCTTCAAAGCCTGCCCACCAGACCTGCAGGCCGATTGCCCGGCGCGGGTTGATCCAGCACATTGTTTCCGCTACCGACAGGAAGGCGTGCGCTGCAAGGATCACGGCGACCCGACTTGTGAGACCTGCTTTCTGTACGTGGAATGGCAGGAACGCAATCAATGACCAGAAAAGGAGAGATTAATTATGGAGTACGCGACCCGTCAAGATGGCAAAGTCACCGTCATTGAGCTATCTGGAGAAATTGACGTGAGCTGCGCCCCGCAATTAAAGGCCCTATTGCAAGGGCTGATGGACGAGGAAAAGAATCAACTGTTGGTTGACCTGACCCAGGTACCCTTTATGGATAGCACTGCGCTGGGTATCTTTATCAGTGCCTTCAAGCGCACCAGGCAGGTGGGAGGGGGCGTCAAGTTCGCCAACCCACAGGCAGATCTGCGCAAGGTGTTCTCTCTTACCCAGACTGACAAACTCCTCACCATATTCGACTCGGTGGATGAGGGATTGCGCAGTTTCTAACGCGAAAAGCAAAGTAGGGGCGAGGCACGGCCTCGCCCGTCTGCAAAAGTGAGGGCGAGGCACGGCCTCGCCCGTCGAACAGGGGAGGAGATCCATCGTGAAGATTGACGCGAGCAAAGAAAAAAGTGTCGTTGTCGTCATAGTGGAAGGCGACCTGGACGCCAGCAACGCCCCCGACCTGCGGGCCAAGTTCGAGGAACTAATCGGGCAGGGAGAAAACCAGTACGTGATTGACCTTTCTGGCGTGCCTTTTATGGATAGCTCCGGCATTGCCGCGTTGGTCAACTTGTTCAAGCGAGTGCGCATAGGCGCTGGCGACGTCAAACTGTGCGGCTTGCAGGAGGAGGTCAAAAAGGTCTTTGAGTTGACTCGTCTGAACCGTGTGTTTGACATCTTTGACACTTGCGCTGAGGCAGCAGCCAGTTTTTAGCTCGGACATGGACATAGATAATCGGCTGGTGATTGATAGCCGGCTCGAGGAGATAGCCCGGGCGCGCGATTGGCTGGCAGAACGAGTAAGCCAGGCCATGCTCTCTCGTGAAACGGTCGGCGACCTCAAATTGGCGCTCACCGAGGCACTCTCCAATGTGATATGTCATTCCTATGACAGCGAGCCTGGTCACCAGATCATCCTATCGTTGTTTGTGGACGATAAAGCGCTGACTTTGACCATCCGTGATTTTGGTCGCCCCTTCGACGCCAGCCTCTACCAGATGCCCGACCTGGACAAACTTCAGGAGGGCGGTTATGGTGTTTTTTTAATCCAGAGCTTGATGGACCAAGTGCGCTACGATACCTCGTCGGGAGTTGGCACCACTTTGACACTGGTCAAACAGAGAGATAGGCAAAGATCAAAGAAACCAGGTAACTACTCAGCCTCTCCATGATGCGTCATTCCGAGCGAGCAGCCTGTCCTGAGCTTGTCGAAAGATAGCGAGTCGAGGAATCTTCATTTGCAGTGGCGCGAGCAATCTCGATAGAGATTCCTCGACTCCCTTCAGTCACTGCGCTCCTTTTCGGTCGCTCGGAATGACGTTGGCTGAGTAGTTATGAAACCAGGTTTTCTTAAAAAACCTGGTTTCTGACTTGTGAATCATCGAGATATGTGCTATGACCGACGTATGTCTGATTCTGGAAGGAACCTACCCCTACATCGTCGGCGGCGTCTCCACTTGGGTCCACGCTCTGATCGGTGGTTTGCCCCAATTCGACTTTTCGCTGGTGCACCTGACCGCGCGTGACAAGCGAGAGCGGATAAAATTCGATCTCCCCCCCAATTTGCGAGAAATTGTCGTCGTCGAGATTGATGGCTATCAGCGGCCCTACCAGATAGCTCGTTGGAAACCCGGCCCGCTGCGCTTGCCCCAGGCGCGGGCGTATCACGCCCTTTCGACCGGATTTGCTGGGCTGTTGGCCGGGCAAATCAAGGAGCAGAATGGCCTGCCGTTCATCCTGACCGAGCACGCTATCTACTGGCGCGAGATCGCCGACGGCGCGACGGAGGTCGAATGTGGCTTCCAGGTCATCCGGCAGACGGGACGCGCGGAGATAGCTGCCCTGCGCCGTCACTGGACCTCCACCTTCCGCCAGTTGGCCCGCCTGGCCTACGCTCAGGCCGACGCCATCGTGACTGTGTGTGAGGCCAACCGCCGTCTCCAGTTAGAGGAAGGAGCTGACCCGGCCAAGTGCAGCGTCATCCCCAACGGCGTGCCGGCGGACGCGCTCGCGGCAACCCGCGTTCCCTTTGCTAACGGACGTCCGCGCATTGGCCTGGTGGGACGGGTCGTGCCCATCAAAGACGTCGAGACTTTTATCCGGGCGGCGCATCTGCTGACCGCGCGCTTGCCGGAAGCTGAATTTGTCATCGTCGGCCCCACCGACCAGGACGCAGCTTATTATTGCCACTGCCGTCGCCTGGCCAAAGAACTGGGCCTGAACGGGCGCTTGACCTTCACCGGCGAGTTGCCGCCTCAGGAATGTTACGCCGGGCTGGACGCGCTGGCGCTCACCAGCCGCAGCGAAGCGCAACCGCTGACCGTATTGGAGGCTATGAGCGCCGGGCGGCCGGTGGTCGTCACCGACGTGGGTGCTTGCCGGGAGATGGTGGAGGGTGGGGCGCAGACCGACCGGGCGCTGGGACCGGCTGGGTTGGTCACTCCGCCGCAGCATCCGCAGGCCACGGCCGAGGCGGTGTTGGCCTTGTGCCGCGACCCGCAGATGGCGGCGCAAATGGGACGCGCCGGGCAGCGGCGGGTGCGTGCTTTCTATCGGCAGGAGCGATGCCTGGACGAGTATAACCGACTGTACGAACGGTTGCTAGTGCCCCGGTTGGGTGTTACTCTACCCGCCTCGCGGGACGCTGAGCCGGCTGACCGTCTGATATGAGCGTAGCAAAATTATCTATTATAGTGAGAGGAGGGATAACAATGCGGCGAGCACAGGGTTGTCTGGTTCTTACTCTATTGATGCTGCTGGTTCTCTCTGCTGGTTGTATCCCTTCATCGGAATCAAATATATGCAAGCGTTGCCTGAGGGAGATTGTCCCAGACGATTGGCGGGATGTCGTCTGTCAGGAAATCGTCACCGATGAAGAATGTATCGTGTTCTACCGAACCGGCGATTCGTCCGAGAGATCCATTGATGCCGTCGCGTATCGGCTGATCTGGGATAGGTATCCGCATGTATCGAATAAGACGCCATCGTTTGTGGCCTATGATCTAGATATGCCATACGGCTATATGTGCCAGTGCGAGTGCAAGGCCGAAAGGGCCAATCTGCTTTCTGCATACCAGGGAGATGAATTGATTATCCGGGACAAACGTGAAGATGAGTGGATCAGGCTGCATGCCTACCGCTGGATAACAGAGACTAAAAAGTACCAGATACTGGCATATTTTGATGGGGATCGTATTGCCTGGGAGACAGATCAGGTCACAGTGGACAATTACACTCTCAGTGGGGCGGGGTTGGTCTTTCGCTGCATATACTCCCTGCGTGATGGCGCGTCGCCTTCCAACGAGGAGATGACATCTGCGGAGGGCGAGCTTGTCTTTCCAGATGGTTTGCCCGACGATGTGCTGACGTCTCCTTATCCAGAAGTGATCGTGTTGGCCTTTTATAGCCATGTCCCGTATGCGGACACGACAGCGATACAAGGGTACTTTGCCGATGACGCCTGGCAGTCGGTGGGCAAGTGCGAAGACGAAAAGTGCGGGTGCCCGACGCAGTCTAGCCCAATTGCTCAGGTGCGGGTGACTAATATGGATATAGCCGAGTCCAGGCAAGTCATAAGCCCCACAACCCAGTACTGTCCTCCAGACGATGCGATCGCAGCGGCGACAAACCGGGCCTTTGTCACGACAAAGGCTGTCTGCGAGTATGAGAATGGCTCAGGGGAACAGATCACTGTGACGTGGCCGTTAGAGTGGAAAGAGAGCGGGTGGCGGCTGCAAGGAACACCGATCCAATCGGGTGAGTAGCGGTGCAGCAATTCCCGTTTTGTAGCCGCGATTTCCAAATTGCGTCTGTTTTCCCACGTAAAGCGCCCTGCGCGATTGCGAAATCGCGGCTACGACCTGACTTTTTCACCCATAACGGGAATTGCTGGTATCTACCGAGTCTCGTGCTCGACAGAGGTTGCTCTTCGCGCCGGGAGGAAAGCGCAGATACGTCTCGGTGGCCGCCGACAGGTCAGAGTAGACGCCCCGGTAGGCTGGCGGTAGCAAAGCCGCTAGTTGGTACATCACCTCGTCCGCCATTTGCTGGCGTATCTGCTGGGTCACCCTGACCCCGCCGGCATCCAGGTGGAAAGGCTGCCCCACGACGATGTGAAAGTCGGTGCGCCGCAAGCGGCGCAGGTTGTGCCAAAAGATTTCCCCGCCGTGGCAGACAGCGGGCAGCACAGTCACCGAGTTGCGCAATGCCAGGAACGCGATCCCGGGATGGCCTCGCTGCAACCGTCCGTCGCCGCTGCGAGTGCCCTCCGGAGCTACGGCCAGGATTTGCCCATCCGCCAGTGCCTGCCGCGCCTGCCGGAAGGCAGCCACGTCGGCCTCACCCCGCCGTATTGGAATGCCTCCCCAGACGTCGAACAACAGCGGCCCGAAAATAGGATGCTTCAACTGTTCGGACTTTACAAAGCCGGTCAGCGGTCGCGGGTCCAGGTGAGTGTAGAAAATAGGCGCTTCCAGGAAATTGACGTGGTTGATGGTGAGGACGAGCGGCCCTTGCTCCGGCACCTGTGCCAACTGGTCACCGTCTATCCGGCAGAGGATATGGGTCAGGATTTTGATTGACGATGTCACTACGCGGTATGTGAGTGTCATTCGAGCTTCTCCGGCGGCAGGCAGAGCATCTCAATCTGGCGCGGTAGCAGTTCTATCTCCAGCCGCTCCCCCTCAGTGCATAGCGTCTCCCCATCGGCGTGGGCGGGCAGCACCCCCTCGACGGCGGTGACGACGACCTTTGACGCCTGCGCCATCGTGATTGGCTCCTGACCGGCTTGTGTGCCCTGCATAAAGTGAGGGATGAGTTCAAAGATGCGAATGCGGCTCACTTCGCGGGCGATGCACAGGTCAAACATACCGTCGTCGGGTTTGCCGTCCGGGGCCATAAAGAACCCGCCGCCCATACGCTGCCCATTCATGATCGAGATCATTAGAAAAGGTTGGGTGATGGTCTGCCCGTCGTACTCGATTCTGGCGAGCGGGGCTTTATAGTACAGAAAGACGGTTTTGAGCACGGCGACGATATAGGATGGAAAGCCGGTTAGATGGGTCATCTTGACCGCTTCAAAGCCGACGACGGCGTCAAAGCCGATGCCGACGCCGTTGCCAAAGTAGCGGCCTTCCGGGTAGTCGCCGCCGGCCACTTTCCCAACGTCAACCGTGCGGCGGTGATCCTGGGCCAGCGCCCGGCAGCCCGCTTCCAGGTCGTCGGGGATGCTCATGCCGTAGGCAAAGTCGTTGCCCCGCCCGACGGAGAGGATGCCCATTGCGCACATACTTGTGCCCGCCTGTTTGGCCCACATCAGGCCGTTGAGCACTTCGTTGGCGGTGCCATCGCCGCCCGCCGCAACCACGACGTCGTATCCGGCGCTGGCGGCCTCTTGGGCCAACTCGGCCGCGTGCCAGGGGCGCTCGGTGCGCACCAGGTCAAAGTCCAGACTGTATCCGCTCAACATACGCTTGATTTGGGGGATGGACTCTTCGCCGTGCCCCCGGCCAGAGGTTGGATTGACGATGATTTTGTATTTGGGCATTAGATGTAGAATCCTTCCGGGTCAATTTTCTCCCGCAGGAGGCGCAATTCCTCCGGTGTGGGCGGCTCGTTTTGGCTGATTTCGTCCGCCAGGAGCAGGTCAAAGCCGGTGTTCTCGATCACTTGTTCGACCGTGACGCCGGGATGGGTGGCGAGCAGCCGCATGCGCTTTGTCTCTGGCTCAAAGTCGAGGAGCGCTAGCGTGCTGACCACGCGGTAGGGGCCGGTGTCGGGCGGGAGGCCGGCTTCCTCGCGCGCGCCGGGGCCGCTCAGGTAGCCGGGGGTGGTGAGAAAGTCAACTTTGGGCACAAAGCGGCGCTTGTCGTGGCGCATGATGCTGATGGTTTGCCAGCAGAGGGAGCCGACGTCGTTGGCCCCGCCGGAGCCGGGAAGGCGCACCTTGGGCGGGTGGTGTCGGGGGCCGATGATGGTCGAGTTCAGGTTGCCATAGGGATCAATTTGCGCTCCGCCCAGGAAGCCAAAGTCAACAAAGCCGCGCGTGGCGGTCTCCATGATGTCGCAGATGCCGGAGGCGGCCACGCCGCGATAAAAGGTGCGGCTTTCACCAACGGCGCGGGGCAATCGCTCCAACCGCGCGCCGGTGCCGCCGAACTCAAAGATGGTCACCAGGTTGGGGGCGTGCGTCTTTTGCGCCAGG